>JBCCAC010000159.1:0-6199 GCA_039815015.1 Pseudomonadota bacterium
AGGCGTCGCGATCATTGAGTGTGGCGGCGATGACGGTCTCCACCGCCTCTTCGCCGACCTTCTCGGCGATTTTCGCGCGGCCTTTGGCCAGCAACTGCGCCGTATGGCTGTCTTCGGGCGCAGCGGTTGCCCTTGCAGCGACGATCGAGGCAAGCCGGGCGAGCGTATCGGTCATGCCGCCTTTTCCGGCCTCTCGCGCCGGACGGCAATCCCCGCCGCACGCATGGCCGCGCGCGCCTCGGCAATCGTAACTTCACCGAAATGAAAGATGGAGGCGGCGAGGACGGCGCTCGCGCGCGCTTCCGTCACGCCTTCGACTAGGTGCCCGACATTGCCGACGCCGCCCGAGGCGACCACCGGCACCGGCACTGCGTCCGCGATCGTGCGCGTCAGCGTCAGGTCATAACCGTCCTTGGTGCCGTCGCGGTCCATCGATGTCAGCAGGATTTCCCCCGCGCCCTCGCCGACCGCCCGGTGCGCGAAATCGACGGCGTCGACCCCGGTCGCCTGCCGGCCGCCATGCGTGAAGATCTCCCAGCGTCCGTCCGCCACGGCCTTGGCGTCGATGGCGCAGGTGATGCACTGCGTGCCGAACGCGTCCGCCAGACGCGCGATCATGGTGGGATCGCGTACGGCCGCGGAATTGACCGCGACCTTGTCCGCGCCGGCGAGAAGAAGCGCGCGCGCGTCGGCGACGTCCCGCACGCCGCCGCCGACCGTCAGCGGTACGAAACACTGGTCCGCCGTGCGCGTGACGATATCGAGCAGCGTGCCGCGATTTTCATGCGTCGCGGCGATGTCGAGAAAACAGATCTCGTCCGCGCCTGCCGCATCATAGGCCCGCGCCGCCTCCACGGGATCGCCCGCATCGCGCAGCGACACGAAATTGACGCCCTTGACGACGCGGCCGTCGGCGACGTCGAGGCAGGGAATGATGCGGACGGCGGTCATCCGTTCGTTCGGCGGTGCCGTCGCCGCAGCCTGTTCCGTCCCGCGCCCTGACCACCTACTGAGTATATCCTTGATGGGTGGTCAGGACGGGGGCGCAGGACGGAACAGGCTTCCATCACCATCACGCCGCGATGCTCAGCGCCTGTGTCAGCTTGATACGACCGTCATAAAGGGCCCGCCCGACGATGACGCCGGTGATGCCGCCACCTTCGGGTCGGCTCAGCTTCTTCAGCGCGCGAATATCGTCCGCGCCGGCGACGCCGCCCGACGCGATCACGGGGAGCGTGGTTGCGTCGGCGAGCGCCTCGGTCGCCTCGATATTGACGCCGGACAGCATGCCGTCGCGCCCGACATCGGTGAAGAGCAGACCGGCGACGCCGGCATCCTCGAACCGGCGGGCGAGGTCGGCGACATCGACGTCGGAACTTTGCGCCCAGCCCTCGGTCGTGACCGTGCCGCCGCGCGCGTCGACGGCCACGACCACACGGCCGGGGAGGTCCGCAGCGGCCTCTTTCACGAGATCGGGATCGGTCATCGCGGCGGTGCCGAGGACGACGCGCGCGACGCCGCTATCGGTCCAGTTGCGGATGGCGCCGCGCGTGCGGATGCCACCGCCGACCTGAACGCGGCCCGGAAAGGCCTTGACGATGCGCTCGATGGCGGCGGCGTTCTTCGACCGGCCGGCGATGGCGCCGTCCAGGTCGACGACGTGCAGCCACTCGGCGCCCGCCCTGCCGAACAGGCGCGCCTGCTCGGCAGGATCGTCGGCATAAACCGTCGCGCGCGCCATGTCGCCTTCCGCCAGGCGAACGACCTCGCCGCCCTTGATGTCGATGGCCGGGTAGACGGTGAAGGGCATTATTCTTCCTCTATAAGCCTGTTCCGTCCCGCGCCCCCACCCATTGAGTGTGGTGATCAAGGTGGGGGCGAAGGACGTAACAGGCTTCGCGGCCAGTGAGCCGCCAAACAGATAAGCGCTTTCCTTAGACGCGCCAGTCGAGAAATGCGCGCAGGAATGCGAGGCCGTAATGCTGGCTTTTTTCCGGGTGGAATTGAGTCCCCAGCATGTTGGCGCGGCCGATCACGGAGGTCAGCGGGCCGCCATAGTCCGACGTCGCGAGGAGATCGGCGTGGTCCTTCGGTTCGAAATGATAGGAATGGACGAAGTAAGCCTCGCCATTGTCTTCCAGCCGGCCGATGGCGGGATGGCGCAGGCCTGCAAGTTTCATGGAGACGGGGCTCCAGCCCATGTGCGGGATCTTGAGGTTCGGATCGTCGGGATCGAGCTTCACGACGCGGCCGGGAATCCAGCCAAGCCCCTGATGCGCGCCATGTTCCTCGCCGCGCCGTGCCATCAGCTGCATGCCGACGCAAATACCTAGGAACGGTACGCCGCCATCCATCACGCGCTCGGTCAGCGTTTCGATCATGTCGGGAACATCGCGGAGGGCAGTGGCGCATTGGCCGAATGCGCCCACGCCCGGCAGGATGATGCGGTCGGCGCCCCTGACGGCTTCGGCCGAATTGGTGACGATGACCTGACCGCCCTGATCGGCGTCCTTCGCCACCGTCTCCACCGCCTTGGCGACGGAGCGCAGATTGCCCGCGCCGTAATCGATGACCGCAATCCGCTGCGACATGTCGAAGCCCCTTCGTCTTGAGCCGGCCGGCCCAATCAATCCCCAGTCAACCCAGCGTGCCCTTCGTGCTGGGGATCGATCCCACCCCTCTCGGATCGATCTCCATCGCTGCCCGGAGCGCGCGCGCGAACGCCTTGAATGCCGATTCGATAATATGGTGTGAATTTCGGCCGTAGAGGCATTCGACATGGAGCGTGATGCCCGCCGTCTGCGCCAGGCTTTCGAAGAAGTGCGGGAACAGTTCGGTGTCCATCTCGCCGAGCCGTGGCTGCGGGATGTCGACCGTGAACACCGTGAACGGTCGCCCGGATATGTCGAGCGCGCAGCGGGTCAGGGTCTCGTCCATCGGCGCATAGGCGCTGCCATAGCGGCGGATGCCGGCGCGATTGCCGAGCGCTTCGCGAATAGCCTCGCCGATCGCAAGGCCCGTATCCTCGACCGTATGATGCTGATCGACGTGGAGGTCGCCCTTCGTCACCAGATTCAGGTCCATCAGCGCGTGGCGCGAGAGCTGTTCCAGCATATGATCGAAGAAGCCGATGCCGGTCGTGACGTCATAGACGCCCGTGCCGTCGAGATCGACGGTCAGGCGGATGTCCGTTTCCTTGGTGGCGCGGACGATTTCGGCGGTGCGGGTCATGCGCAGGTACCTAGCGGAACCGCATCCGCGAACAAGACGGGCATGCGCGCCGCGGGCAGGATATGAAAAGGGGTCGCGCGCGTCCGGCGCGCGGCCCCTGATGCGATTTCGTACGCCGTTATTCGGCCGGATAGGTCAGCATGACGCTGGCATTGCCGCCAGCACCCTCGGCGACCTCGAAGATGGCCGGGCCGAATTCAGGCGCGCCGGCCTGTGCAGCGCCGGACAGGCCCCAGCCTTCGGTCGGCCCGGTTTCGCCCATCTCGATGGCGCCGTCTTCATTGGTGTCGTGCACCACGGCGGCGGCATAGGCGCCGGCCTCGACATTATCGAATGTCACCGTCACCGTCTCGGCATCGGCTGCTGCGGTCTGCGTGTAGGCGCCGGCGGCCTGCCCGAACTCACCTTCGGTCTGCAGCGCGACCAAGAGCGGCCCGGCACCCGGCTGCACGCCGGTAATCGTCACGCTGACCGGCGTGGCGGGGTCGGCGGCCAGCGCGGCTTCATCCAGAATGACCTCATCCTCGAAGGGCGCATCGGCGAGCGTGTCCTCGACCTCGGCCGGTTCGGCGGGTTCGGAGCTACCGCAGGCTGCAAGCGCCAGCGTGGCGGCGGTGGCAAGAATCAGTGATTTCGTCATGTTCAGATCCCATTTTACTGATTTAGAGATTGCCCGCCGGGATAACGGCTCGCCAGGCGACCCGTTCCGGTCGGGGATGTCAGGATTCCGTCGGTTCGGGGACGGTTTCCGGCGCGCGCCCGGTGGGTACGACGCGCCAGATGCGGTTGCCGACATCGTCGGCCACCAGGAGCGCGCCCGTCCGGTCGAACGTGACGCCCACGGGCCGGCCCTTGGCGGTGTCGCCGACCAGAAAGCCGTCCAGCAGGGTCTGCGCCGCGCCGGCGGGCGCGCCATCCGCCATCGGTACGTAGACGACCTTGTAGCCCGAACGCGGCTTCCGGTTCCAGGACCCGTGCTGTCCCACGACGACACCGCCGCCTGCGGGTGTGAAGGCAAGCCCCAGGCTCGCCGTGTGCGGGCCGAGGGCGTAGTCGGGCTTGATGGCGCGGGCGACGAGATCGGGGCGTGTGTCTGCAGTCCGGTCGTCGACGATCTGGCCGTAATAGCTGTACGGCCAGCCGTAAAAACCGCCCGCCTTCACGCTCGTCATATAGTCGGGAACGAGATCGGAGCCGAGCATGTCGCGCTCGTTGACCGCGGTCCACAGCTCGCCCGTCACCGGGTTCCAGTCCATGCCGACGGGGTTTCTGAGCCCGGTGGCGAAGGGCTGCATCTTGCCCGTCCGAATGTCATATTCATGGATCGCCGCACGGCCGTCCTCGACCTCGGGATTGTCCTCCATGACGTTCGAAACCGAGCCGATCGCGACGTAGAGCTTCGTGCCGTCGGGCGATGCGATCAGATTGCGCGTCCAGTGCCCGGCCTTGTCGCCGATGGCGGAAAACGCGGCCAGATCCTCGCCGGGACCGTCGATACGGACGGCGCCGCTCGCATAGGGATAGCCGCGCAGTCCGGCGAAGTTCGCGACGTAGAACGTATCTCCGACCAGGGTCATGCCGAAGGGGCTGGCGAGCCCGTCCTCAAGGAAGATGTGCCGCTCGTCGACCGTTCCGTCGGCATCGGCGTCGCGAAGGAGCGTGATACGGTCGGCGCTCGGGACGCCCGCGCCGGCACGGGACATGATGTTCTTCTCGATCCAGGCCCGAACGCCGGACGCCTCTTCCGGCGGCTTGTTGGTCTCGGCGACCAGAATGTCGCCATTGGGCAGCTTGTACATCCAGCGCGGGTGGTCGAAATCACGCGCATATTCGGTGACGGTGAAGCCCGTTGCGGCGCGCGGTGTTTCGCCGGGGGACCAGGCGCCGACCTCGGCGATGTTGACGGTCGGAAACAGCGTTTCCGTCGGTTCGGGCAGCGCAGGGTCGGTGCCCGTACCGGCGGCCACGTCGAGCTGCGCCGTCTCGCTGCATGCCGCAAGCGCCACGAGCCCTGCCATCCCTATCGTTCGCATCATCTGCGTCGTCCTTCCTGCGCGCTGATTGAAGCCGGTCTGCGGTCCCCTATATCGAAATGCCATCTTTCCCGCATGCAAGAGGTAAAATGTCAGAACCCGCGATCATGCACGGTACCACCATCTGTTCCGTCCGCCGCGGCGACCATGTCGTGGTCGCGGGCGACGGTCAGGTGTCGCTCGGCCAGACGGTCATGAAGGGCAATGCGAAGAAAGTGCGGCCGCTGGGCGACGGCAGCGTGATCGGCGGCTTCGCCGGCGCGACGGCCGACGCCTTTACGCTTTTCGAGCGGCTGGAGACGAAACTGGAGCGGTTTCCGGGCCAGCTCAAGCGGGCCTGCGTGGAACTTGCCAAGGACTGGCGCACGGACCGTTATCTGAGGCGTCTCGAAGCCATGATGATCGTCGCCGACAAGGAAGTGACGCTGGTCCTGACGGGAACCGGCGACGTTCTGGAGCCGACGCACGACGTGACGGCCATCGGATCGGGCGGCAATTTCGCGCTGTCGGCCGCGCGCGCTTTGATGGAGGCGACCGACCTGCCCGCCGAGGAGGTCGCGCGACGCGCCATGGCCGTCGCGTCCGAGATCTGCGTCTACACAAACGACCAACTGACCGTCGAAACGCTGGAAACCACCGTCTGATGAACGAGATGCCTACCGGCAATGCCGGCTTCACCATTCCTGACCGCGCCGTCGAGGGCCTGACCCCGCGCGCCGTCGTCGCGGAACTCGACCGCTACATTATCGGTCAGAACGATGCCAAGCGTGCGGTTGCGGTCGCCCTCAGGAATCGCTGGCGGCGACAGCAGCTGGACGCGGACCTGCGCGAGGAGGTCAATCCGAAGAACATCCTGATGATCGGCCCGACCGGCTGCGGCAAGACGGAGATTTCCCGCCGGCTGGCAAAATTGGCCGAGGCGCCGTTCATCATGA
>JBCCAC010000433.1:0-1576 GCA_039815015.1 Pseudomonadota bacterium
GCAGTAGGAGAGGTGGGTGAAGGTGTAGGAACAACGCCCAGAAGATTTATTTCGAGGCCTCAGCCTAACCACGGCGTCGATGGGCGCACCAGCCTTAACTCAAAACCGTAAAAACCCAACAACGCAGTAACACTAAAACAAATAAACCACACTCCCACAAGTTTGACCGCTGGGCGTGAGAGGCGCGAGGTCGCCATGACCTCGATTTCGTCCTTCGTCGCTGCCGGCCCGATCAACATGCCGTAGCCGCCCGACGCATCGACACGCTTGACGACCAGGTCCGCCAGATTGTCGAGCGTGTATTTAAGCGCGTCGTCTTCCCGGCAGCGATGCGTCTCGACATTCTTCAACGTCGCTTCGCTGCCCGAGTAGAATTTCACGATTTCAGGGACATAGGAATATATCGCCTTGTCGTCGGCAACGCCCGTGCCGGGCGCGTTGACGATGGTGACGTTACCCGCCTCATAGGCGTCCATCAGTCCGCTGACGCCGAGCGCGGAATCCGGTCGGAAGGCGAGCGGGTCGAGGAAATCATCGTCGATACGGCGATAGATGACATCGACCTGTTCCAGCCCCTCGGTCGTCCGCATCCAGATGCGGCGGTCCTTGGCGACCAGATCATTGCCCTCGACAAGTTCGATGCCCAGCCGGTCGGCGATAAAGCTGTGTTCGTAATAGGCGCTGTTCAGCGATCCGGGCGTCAGGACGACACCGATGGCATCGCCCTTGGTGTTCCCCGGCGCGATCTCGCGGATCATGTCCTGCAGATCGTCGATATAGGTATCCACCGGCCGCACCGAATGGTCCTGAAACAGCGTCGGAAACAGCCGCAGCATCGCCTCGCGGTTTTCCAGCATATAGGCGACGCCGGACGGCGTTCTCAGATTGTCTTCCAGAACGAAGAAATCGTCCGCCGTTCGCACCATGTCGATGCCGGAAATGTGTGAATAGATGCCGCCCGCAGGCTTTATGCGGGTCATGATCGGCTGAAACTGCGCGTTCGCGAGCACGAGCTCTTCCGGAATAATGCCCGCCTTCAGGATCTCGCGCGGACCATAAATGTCGGCGAGGAACATCTGCAGTGCGTCGATGCGCTGGACGATCCCCTTTTCTAGCTCTGCGAATTCCGCCGCGTCGACGATGCGCGGCAGCACGTCGAACGGGATGATCTTCTCATCGCCCTCTTCACTGCCGTAGACGGAAAAGGTGATGCCGAGGCGACGAAAGGCGAGCTCGGCCGCGCCGTGCCGTTTCGTCAGTTCCTCGACCGAACAGTCGGTCAGCCAGGCCGCCAGCCCTTCATAAGGCGCGCGCAGCGTCCCGTCCGACCCGTACATCTCGCTAAAAGATTGCCTTGGCATTGGCGAAAGAGCGCGCGCGGATGTGATTGGTTCCGTATGTCCCGTCTATCGGCTAGCCATGGCGAAAGACGACGCACAGATTGTTCGCCGGCATCTCGACTATCCGGTCCAGGTGCAGGTCGTTCGCGGTTGCCAGCAACCGGACATCGCCAAGATCGCGCAGGCCCCAGCGAAAATCGCGTTTCCGGAGGCTCGCGTCGAATTCCAGGTTCGAC
>JBCCAC010000400.1:0-2249 GCA_039815015.1 Pseudomonadota bacterium
CATCATATTGTCGACCAGCTGTTCGGCGCCTTTCAACAGGAACTGGCTGGCGAAGGCGACGAACATCAGGAGGACGCTGCCAAGGACGATGCCGAAGCTGAGCAGCCGGCGCTGCCAGATCGGCCGGATCGCGGTAAAGCCATATGCCTTGTAGAGGATGAGCCGGATCGTCTCGACATAGGATCCGACCGTCCACAGCGCGACGAGGATCGACACCGTCAACAGGCCGCCGGAGCCTTCACGCAAAAGCGCGGCAATGGGTTCGGCGAGAAGATCGGCGACCCGCGGCGGCACGGTGTCGAGAAACGCCCTGACGGCGCGTAGGCCATCGCCCGACCGGCCGAGCGCCCCGGCGAGCGTGCCGATGATGACGAAGAACGGAAACAGCGACAGCAGCGACAGATAGGCGAGGTTCCCGGCGTGCAGCATCCCCTCGTCGAAAAGGCCGGCAAGAACCCGTTTCAGAACATCGACCGGCCGCGCGCTGGAGGTCCAGAATGCGTGTGCGGAACGGGCGAAATCTTTCAGCATTCCATGCGGTCAGAAGCCGGCGCGCGGATCCCGCGCCCGGTCGGCCGTCCACCCCTTCACGAACGCCTCCAGATCGGCATCGCCCTTCGGAATGGCGATCTCGATCGTCACCAGCTGATCGCCGCGTCCCGATGGCTTCTTTGAAAAGCCTTTTCCTTTCAGCCGCATGACCGTTCCGCCATTGGTGCCCTTGGGGATGGTCAGCATGACGCTGCCGCCGGTCGTCGGCACGCGCACCTTCGCACCCAGCACCGCTTCCTCCAGCCGAACGGGCAGGTCGATACGAATATCGTCGCCGTCTTTCCGGAACTGCCGGTGCGGCTTGATATTGAGCGTGATGAGGGCATTGCCCTTGCCGCCGGGGCCGTCTTCCCCCTGTCCGGTCAGCTTGATCGTCTGGCCGTCTTCGAACCCTTGCGGCAGTTTGACTTCGATCGTCTTTCCGGATCTCAGCGTAACGCGCTGCGGCTTCAGCTCCGCGGCGTCGGCGAAGTCGACACCCAGGCGATATTGTACGTCCGCGCCCTTCGCCGGTGGCGCCTGAAAGCCGCTGCCGAACGGGTTGTCGCCCTGGGTGCCGCCCCCCATACCACCACGCCGGCCGAACAGTTCGTTCAAGAGGTCGTCAGCGCCGCCGAAATCCTGCGCACCGCCGCCGAAACCGCCAAAGCCGCCGCCGCGGGCCGCGCCGCCCGGCCTTGGCCCCGCACCGCCGCGGCCGGCACCGCCGAAGCCGAACGGCATTTTCGGCTCGCCATTCTCGTCGATCTCGCCGCGATCATACTTTGCGCGCGTGTCCTTGTCCGACAGGATGTCATAGGCTTTGGTCGCGTCGGAAAAGCGTTCCGCCGCACGCGGATTGTCGGTGTTGCGATCCGGGTGCAGTTCTTTGGCCAGCTTGCGATATGCGGATTTGATGGCGCTCGCATCCGCACCGCGCTTTACGCCCAATCGCTCATACAAGTCCGCCATCGCTAGCTCCGTCACCACAAACCACTTGCGGAATCCACGATAAAATTCCGCTGCCTTAGTTCTCTAGGACAGTGAGATAGAGTGCGGACCACGGTCGATCAAGCAAGCGCGAATTGGTCGCAAAGATCGCGGTTGTTCGCGGGTGCGCAGCTTTCTACACCCGCGAGCTATGGACCGGCCCGATACGCCCTTTCCGCTGTTCGACACCTGGCTGGCCGAGGCCGAGGCCGGCGAGTCCCATGATGCCAATGCGATGGCGCTGGCGACGGCCACGGCATCGGGCGCGCCGTCCGTCCGCATGGTCCTTCTGAAGGACGTTTCCGCGGGCGGTTTCGTCTTCTACACGAATACCGAAAGCCGCAAGGGCGATGAGCTGGCGGCGAACGCACGCGTGTCGCTGCTGTTCTACTGGAAGTCTCTCCGCCGGCAGATCCGTATCGAGGGCCGGGCGCAGGCCGTGACCGCCGCCGAGGCCGATGCCTATTTCGCGACCCGGCCGCGCGGGTCGCAGGTCGGGGCCTGGGCCAGCGATCAGTCGCGCCGTCTCGACGACCGCGCCGACCTGACGGCGCGCGTGGCGGAGATCGAGCGGCGCTATGAAGGCGCGGACGTCCCGCGCCCGCCGCACTGGTCGGGCTGGCGCGTCTTGCCCGACCGCTTCCCGACGCGGCAGTTCTGGGACGTGTTCAAGGTGGCGCCCCTGCGCAGCTTCGCGCAGAAGGAGACCTCCTTATCCACGGTCGCGC
>JBCCAC010000320.1:0-3194 GCA_039815015.1 Pseudomonadota bacterium
GACCGCGCCGCTCGCCGTCACCGGCACGAGACAGGAGGATTATCGTCGAGTAGCTCATCACCTACCAGGCAGGCTTGACATTCTCCTCATTATGCGTGTTACCCAGGTAGAACAATAAGACGCAAATGATGGGAGGGACCAATGCGCGTTGCGCTAATGACATGGCTGATGACAGTCTCGACCGCCGTGGCGGCGCAGACGCCGGCCGATCCCGTCGATCCGCCGGCGACCGAGGTCATGGTTCTGGGCACCTACCATTTCGCCAATCCCGGCCGGGATGTGGCCAATGTCGATGTCGACGATGTTCTCGCACCGGAACGGCAGGAGGAGATCGCCGCCCTGACCGATGCGCTCGCGACGTGGGCGCCAGACCGGATCCTGATCGAAAGCCAGGCACCCGCTCCCTTCGCCGTCGCGGACTATCGCGACTTCACGCCGGACATGCTCGCCGAACGTCGCAACGAGAGCGTGCAGATCGGCTATCGTCTCGCCGCGCAACTCGGTCATGACGACGTCTACGGCTTCGACGAACAGCCGGCGGACGGCGAACCGGACTATTTTCCCTATAGCACCGTTAGCGACTACGCCGCTGCCAACGGTCAGGAGGCCGAATTCGGAGCGATATCGGAGCGTGTTCAGTCATATGCAAACAGGCTGTCCGCAGACCAGCAAGACAAGACGATCGCGCAGTCGCTGATGATCCATAACGACCCGGCCGTCGCGACAGCGGCGCAGGGCGATTTCTATTACAGCCTTCTCGCCATCGGCGATGGGGAAGCCCAGCCGGGCGCCGATCTCAACGCCATGTATTATCTGCGAAATGCGAAGATGTTCGCGAAGCTCGGCCTGATCGCGCAGTCGGGGGAGCGCATCCTCGTCATCGTCGGATCCGGGCACAAATTCTGGCTCGACCATTTCACGGACGTCAGCGCCGGCTACCGGTCGGTCGACCCGAGACCCTATCTGGAAACGGCCGAGTAGCCCCGATATGGCCTA
This sequence comes from Pseudomonadota bacterium, assembly GCA_039815015.1. Taxonomy (GTDB): domain Bacteria; phylum Pseudomonadota; class Alphaproteobacteria; order Sphingomonadales; family Sphingomonadaceae; genus Pacificimonas. The sequence continues at coordinate 997 of JBCCAC010000320.1, forward strand.
CGCCGCCAGCTTCATTTCCAGCCGGTCCCAGATCTCGCACAGCGCCTCGACCAGCTCGCGCATCATCGCCTCGTCATGGTGCGGGCCGGGCGTGAAGCGCAGACGTTCGGTGCCGCGCGGGACGGTCGGATAATTGATCGGCTGCACGTAGACGCCATATTCCATCAGCAATATGTCGCTGATCTTGTTGGCCTTTACCGGATCGCCGACCAGCAGCGGCACGATGTGCGTCGTCGACGGCATGACGGGCAGATCGGCCGCCTCCATTATCGCCTTCAGCCGCACCGCCGCCGCCTGCTGCGCGTCGCGTTCTTCGGACGAGCCCTTCAAATGCTTTACGCTCGCCAGCGCGCCGCCGACCAGAACCGGCGACAGGCTGGTCGTGAAGATGAACCCGGGCGCATAGGACCGGATCACGTCGATCAGCGTCGTCGATGCGGAGATATAGCCGCCCATCACGCCGAACGCCTTGCCGAGCGTCCCCTCGATGATCGTCACCCGGTCGGCGCAGTCGTCGCGTTCGGAAATGCCACCGCCGCGCGGGCCGTACATGCCGACGGCGTGCACCTCGTCCAGATAGGTCAGCGCGTTATAGTCGTCGGCGAGGTCGCAGATCGCGGCGATGGGCGCGACGTCGCCGTCCATCGAATAGACGCTTTCGAACGCGATCAGCTTCGGCGCTTCGGGATCGTCGGCCGCCAGCAGCTCTTCCAGATGCGCCAGGTCGTTGTGGCGGAACACCCGCTTCTCGCACCCCGCGCCGCGGATGCCGGCGATCATGGAGGCGTGGTTCAGCTCGTCCGAATAGACGATGCAGCCGGGCAGCAGCTTACCGAGCGTCGAGAGCGTCGCCTCGTTCGACACATAGCCGGAGGTGAACAGCAGCGCCCCCTCCTTGCCATGGAGGTCGGCGAGTTCGCGCTCCAGCTCCACATGCAGATGCGTGTTGCCGCCGATGTTGCGGGTGCCGCCGGAGCCCGCGCCGACATCGTGCAGCGCCTCCTCCATCGCCGCGACGACGACCGGATGCTGGCCCATGGCGAGATAATCGTTGGAGCACCAGACCGTGATCGGCTTCGGCCCGTTATGGCCGGCGAAGCAGCGGGCGTTCGGGAAATTGCCGCGATTGCGCAGAATGTCGATGAAGACGCGATAGCGGCCCTCCTCATGCAGGCGCTCGATCGCGTCCGAAAACACCTTGTCGTAATTCACCTGAATCGCCCGCCATCATTCGCGTTTCCGCCTAAATAGAGATACGGCCCGGCAAACGCATCCCCCCTTTTGTCGCAAGGACTTAGATGCGAACCGTTCGCAACTGGAGCGGCCGGACCGCGCCACACGGCGTTGACGACTGCACACCTGTTTCCGCCTTCCGCCGAGAGCGCAGGTGACAGACCTGTCACCCGCGCGGCCCAACGATTCCCACCGCCGGAGCGGGGGCGCCGCGCCCCCATGGATCGCCCACACCGCCCACACTGCCCCACACCGTCGCCTGCCATCATCTGCCGCCACCTGCCGCACCTGCACGGTTCACAGCGCACGGTAGGGGTTGCGCCGCAGCCGCCGAAGCACCTCCCCGTCGGTCAGCGCCCGGATGCGCCCCGCCGCGTCCGCCGGCACGCGCGGCGCATAAGCCTCGACATGCCGGAACCGCTCCGCCTCCGCATGCCGCCGCGCCGCGTCCCAGGCCGCCGCGAAGCTCGCCGCCCCGGGACAGGCGGACGCCCGCGCCCGAAACCGATACGCCCCCTGCCGACTCATCCCCACCCCCCGCGCCGCCGCCGCGACCGTGGCGCCCGCCATCAACGCCGCGAGAAAGCGCTGCTGCCGAACCGGCGTCCAGCGCGCGGGAGCGGACTTGGCGGCACGGCGGCGGGGCGTTTCGGAGACGGCGGAGCTATGGCTGGTCATGGAGCGCCTTTCGAATTGCGGAAAGGCAGGGATATGAGACTGAGAATTTCCTATTTTGCAAGGAGAAATGACCGCTTCGCGCCCTAACTTAGGACATTTCAGGCCTAGTCGTTCCTCCCCCAAAGCGGCCATTCGCGCAAACGTGGCGGATTCAACCCTTCACACGAGTAGAGTCGCAAGTTCAATCCTTGCCGCACCCACCCTAATTTTAGAGACTTAGGCGACAAAATGGGGGAATTATGATCTTGTTTGACCGTCCTTTTAAAGTTGGAGATAAGATTGAAATA
>JBCCAC010000379.1:0-2533 GCA_039815015.1 Pseudomonadota bacterium
GTGGCATCAGGAAACCGGCTATGTGCCGATCACGTCCGAAGCCTACGCCGTCGCCAAGGAAGACGGCCACTACGCCAAGTTCCCGGCCGCCGAAGTCGGCATCCAGCAGCTGTCGCTCGGAGGCGGCGAATTCACGCGCGGCTATCGCATGGGCTTCTATGTCCAGATCCGCGACGTGATGAACCGCGAATACGGCCGCATCTTGACCGGTGAGACGGATGTGGAGACCGCGTTCAAAGCCATCGAAGAAGAGGCCAACAAGCTTCTCGAGCGGTTCGCCAAGACCCAGGGCTGATCGCCCGTCTCGCTTAGCCGGCGGCCCCGACGGGCCGCCGACGCTTCTGTTCTGGGGGGTCGTCGTGAAGCGCGCGCTGTTTTCCAATCCTTGGCTGCCGATCCTGCTGCTCGTCCCGCAGCTGACGATCATCGCCGTCTTCTTTTATTGGCCGGCCGGCTACGCGATCCAGTCCTCGTTCTTTTTGCAGGACCCGTTCGGTTTCGGCTCCACTTTCGTCGGGACAGAGAATTACGAAGACCTGGTCGGCTCGAACGAGTATCGCAAGGTCGCCTGGTTCACCGTCGTCTACACCGCGCTCGTCGCGTTCCTGTCGCTCGCCATCGCGCTATTGCTCGCGGTAAAAGCGGACAAGGTGATCCGCGGGGCGAAGACGTACCGTACGCTCCTGATGTGGGTCTACGCCGTCGCGCCGCCGGTGGCCGGTTTCATCGGCATCCTGATGTTCGACCAGTCTCGCGGGCCCCTGACCGACTTCCTTCAGTTCTTCGGCTGGGACTTCAAGCTTGGCGTCAACTACAACGACACCGCCGCCGCCATGGTCGTCGTGGCGGTCTGGAAGCAGATCCCGGTCAACTTCATCTTCTTTCTCTCCGGCCTTCAGTCGATCCCGCGTTCTGTGCGCGAAGCGGCGCTGATCGACAACGCCAGCGCCACGGGCCGGTTCTGGGACGTGACGTTCCCGCTCTTGGCGCCAACGGCGTTCTTTCTGGTGATCATCAACATCACCTACGCGCTCTTCGACACGTTCGGCATCATCGACACGCTGGTGAAGGGCGAGCCGGGGAACAACCCGATGACGCTGGTCTACAAGGTCTATGTCGACGGGTTCCGCGGCAATGACCTCGGCGGCTCATCGGCCCAGTCGGTCATCCTGATGGTGCTCGTACTGGCGTTGACGATTTTCCAATTCCGGCTGCTTGAGCGCCGGATACACTATACCTGAGGTGCGCCATGACTGACGTCGCAATCGGCTCGATCGCCGCGCCCGCTCCGACCCCCCGGCGGCGGAAATTCAAATGGAGCGTGGTCATGGATCACGCGGTCCTCATCGCGGGTTCGCTGTTCCTGACCGTGCCGCTTTTCATGCTGATCCTCTCGACGACGATTGAGGACGCCGAGCTGGCCTCGAAGGGTCTTCACCTGGCGATTGATGATCAGCTGGCGGAGAATCTCGACAAGGCGCTCTTTGTCGGCAAAGGCTTTTCGGGCGAGCTGACCGGGTTTCTGATGATGCAGAACTCTTTCATCCTCGGCATCGGCTTCGCCGTCGGCAAGATCGTGGTCGGGATGATGGCGGCCTACGCCATCGTCTATTTCCGGCTGCGTTTCGCGACCTTCGCGTTCTGGATCATCTTCACGACGCTTCTGCTGCCGCTCGAAGTGCGCATCCTGCCGTCCTACGAAGTGATCCAGGGCATGGGGCTGGTGAACACCTATACCGGTCTGATCGTTCCGCTCGTCGCCTCAGCCACCGCCACGTTTTTCTTCCGGCAGTTCTTTCGTTCGGTGCCCGAAGAGCTGGTGGAGGCGGCGCGGATCGACGGCGCGAGCAACATGCGGATCTACTGGCAGTTGATGCTGCCGTTGAGTAAGCCCGTGATTGCGATCACCGCGATCTATACCTTCATGGGGACGTGGAACGACTTCCTCGGCCCGCTGATCTATCTCAATAGCCCGGAAAACCACACGCTCGCGCTTGCGCTCAACGCGTTCCGCGGTCAGTACGGCCTTAGCGACGCCCACCTGTTGATGGCGGCGAGCTTTGTCTGCATGCTGCCGTGCGTCGTACTGTTCTTTGCCGCCCAGCGATATTTCATCGAGGGCGTCGCCACCAGCGGGATGAAGGGATAACCGATCGACGGTGTCTGATCCGCCAAGTGAATGCGAGGTGATTGAATTGAAGTACATACAAACGATCCTCACCGCAGCATCTCTGGCCATGTTTGGATTGATCAGCCTTACCGCAATGGCGGATAAGCCGAACGTCATTCTCATCCTGGCCGATGACTTGGGTTACGGTGATCTGGGGTACACCGGGAACCCCGACTTTCCGACGCCCAATCTCGACCGGCTCGCGAACGGCGGCGTGAAGTTCACGATGGGCTATTCGAACCACTCGTTCTGTTCGCCGACCCGGGCTGCCCTCATTACCGGGAAGTACCAGCAGCGCTTTGGTTATGAAAACAACGTTCCGGGCGCTCCGCATGACATGGTCGTGGGATTACCGGTCGAAGA
>JBCCAC010000275.1:0-3868 GCA_039815015.1 Pseudomonadota bacterium
GTCCGGTCAGCGGCGCAACAAGAAGCCGCAGGCCGAGGCCATCCGCGAAGATCGTGGTCCGCGTGCCAACCCTGCCGGCGGGCGTCCCGCTAAAAGCAGTGGCAAGCCGGGCGGCAGACCCGGCGGCGCAAAGGGCGGCTGGCGCGGCAAGGGCGGCGCGAAAGGCGGCCATCGGGGCGGTGGTCAGGGCAGCAGGAATCAGAGCGGCGGCAATCAGGGCAGTGGTGGCCGGGGCGGTAACCGCCGCAATGGCTGATGCCGCTCATGTCGGCGTCACCGCCCTAGGATAACATGTCGCATATCGCGGATCCCTCAGTCCGGTGTTGCCGGGTATGAGGGATCCGCCTCTGCGACACTGTCTTCGCTGTTCCGGGATGATCCCATCATGCTGCTGGAAACCGCGCTCTTCTACCTGTCCGCACTGGGAACGGCCGTGTTCGCGGTCTCCGGCGCGCTTCTGGGTCTCAGGAAGGGCATGGATATCGTCGGTGTCGCTTTCGTCGCCATCGTTACCGGCGTCGGTGGCGGCACGGTGCGCGACGTGCTGTTGGGACAGACGCCGGTCGCCTGGGTCCGGCACCCGACCGACATCGCGATCTGCATCGTTGCGGCGGTGGCGGTCAGCGCGGCCAACAAGACGCTGCTCGGCAAGCGGCTGGAAGGTCTGCTCTATGCGGACGCCGCCGGACTTGCCCTGTTTGCCGTCCTGGGCGCGGCGAAGGCGGAAGCCGCTGGCGCGCACCCGCTCGTCGCGATCCTGTTCGGTGCCATGAGTGCGTCGTTCGGCGGTATCATCCGCGATATCATCTGCGGCGAGCGGCCGGTCCTGTTCGCAAAGGAAATCTACGTCAGCGCCGCGCTTCTGGGCGGCGCGGTCTTCGTACTGACGCCCGGCATGTTCGATAGCGGTGCCCGCACGCTTGCGGGCGTCGGCGCGGCTCTTGTCCTGCGCCTCGCGGCCATGCGCTTCGGTTGGACATTACCGTTCCCGCGCTATCGTCCGCCGACCGAGCGTTAATCGCTCGCGGCCCAGCTGGTCGCGATCATGTCTTCGAGAACCTCTTCGTCCACGTCCGCCAGCTTGTTGATGTAGAGACAGCCGGCGCCGCGTTTCCATTTGCCGAGGCGGTTCAGGCGGTCCGCCTGCGCGTCGAGGCCGCAGCCCATCAGGTAGATGGAATGGCGGGCCTTGCGGGTAGCGAAGCCGACGCGGAAGACATCGCCCTCCCGGCCGCTCTCATATTTATAGTGCCAGTCGCCATAACCGATGATGCCGCCGCGCCAGACAACGGGGTCGGCGCCGGTGGCGCGCCCGAAGATCGCCAGCAGCGTTTCGGCGTCCTGGCGTTTGCCGTCATGTTCGATGTCCGCGACCAGCTCGGCCGCCGATTGTGCTACGGGTACGGTTTTCAGTTTCGCCTGCGCCATTTCCGCGCCTCCCCTTCTATTGCGGGGAGACTTCCGCTCCCTCGCGCCCCATATAGCACGCACGCAAGAGAAAGGCGGCCTGGCATGTCCAATCCGAACCCCGATGCCGATCCGAAGATCGTCTCCATTCAGTCCGAACTGAAGCCGGCCATGGCGAACGTCGAGCCGGCGCATCCGGCGCTGTCGTCGGTCGAGGAACTGATCGAAGAGGCGCGCAACGGACGCATGTTCATCCTCGTCGATGATGAGGATCGCGAAAATGAGGGCGATCTCGTCATTCCGGCGCAGATGGCGACGCCCGACGCCATCGCGTTCATGGCCAAGAATGGCCGCGGCCTCGTGTGCCTCGCGCTGACGCGCGAACGGGTCGACGAGCTGGGCCTGAGGGCGATGACGCCGCGCAACGAAACGCCGCTCGAAACCGCATTCACCGTCTCGATCGAGGCGAAGGCGGGTATCACGACGGGCATCAGCGCGCATGATCGTGCGCGAACCATATCGGTTGCCATTGATCCGAGAAACGGACCGGATGCGGTCGGATCGCCCGGCCACGTGTTTCCGCTGGCCGCGCGTGACGGCGGTACGCTCGTACGGGCCGGTCATACGGAAGCGGCGGTCGACATTGCGCGGCTGGCCGGCCTCATCCCGGCGGGCGTCATCTGCGAAATCATGAAGGACGACGGCCAGATGGCGCGTCTGGATGATCTGATCGCCTTTGCGCAGCTGCACAATATGAAGGTGGGGACGATCCGCGATCTGATCGCCTATCGCCGCAAGCATGACAGTTTCGTGCGGCAGGTGTCGGAAGAGCCCTTTGAAAGCGAATGGGGTGGCACGTGGCGGGCGGTCAATTTCGTCGACACCATCACCGGTTCGGAAAAGCTCGCCCTGGTGAAGGGCGATCTGACGAGTGCCGAAAAGCCGCTCATCCGCATGCACAGCTTCAACCTCTTCGATGACGCGTTCGCGCATGCCAGTCCGAAAGCGCAGACGATCCGCCGATCGATGGAGATGATCGCCGAGGCCGGCAGCGGCGCCATCGTCATCATCAACGGGCGCGAAACGAAACCCATCGAGAAGAACATGCAGGCGCTGCGGCCACGCCGCGCACCGAGCGCGGGCGGCGAGGATGGCGAGCTGGAGATCCGCGATTATGGCATCGGCGCGCAGATCCTCGCGCTGCTCGGGGTGCATGACATGGTTCTTCTCACCAATTCGCGCCAGAGCCTCGTCGGGTTGAGCGCCTATGGCCTCAACATCGTCGAGCAGCGGCCCATCGGTTGATTTACCACAATGGTCCGCTAAGGCTGGCGGCGCAATGACAGGAGGAGGGACCCGTGGCGCATAAATTCCAGGTCTACAAGGACAAGAAGGGCGAGTTCCGCGTCCGCTTCAAATATAATTCCGAAACGATCTTCGCCACCGAAGGCTATTCGTCGAAATCGGGCGCGCATCGCGCCATCGAATCCATCAAGAAATACGTCCCGGACGCCGACACCGAAGAGCTGGAAGACTAGCACGGCTCCAGCAGACGCGGCGCCAGACAGGTGCCGGATGTAAGATCACGGTCCGGCATGTGTCTTCATGCCGGGCCGTTTTCATATTCGGCGTCCTAGATTGACTAGCTTGAGCCCGGCGCCGCGCCCGCTTAGCCTGCCAGTATGACCGATACGACCAAAACGGCCGCCAATGCACAATATGCGGCCGATCCAAAGGCAGGTTCCCGGCCGATGCCGGCCGACCTCGATGTCCTGATCGTGGGTGCCGGCCTGTCGGGGATCGGTGCCGCCGTGCATCTGCAGCGCGACTGCCCCGATCTCTCCTACGCCGTCGTCGAGGCGCGCGACGCGATCGGCGGGACCTGGGATCTGTTTCGCTATCCCGGCATCCGCTCCGACAGTGACATGCACACGCTCGGCTACGTCTTCAAACCGTGGACGCAGGCCAAGGCCATCGCCGACGGCCCCTCCATCCGCCATTATGTCAACGAGACAGCGGACGAACATGATCTGCGGGAGAATATCCGCTTCCGTGCGAAGGTGGTGCGGGCCGACTGGTCGAGTGCCGAAGCGCGCTGGACCGTGACGATCGACCGCGACGGCGAGACGGAAACCGTGCGCTGCGGCTTTCTGTTCATGAACGCCGGCTATTATGACTATGACCAGGGCTACCGGCCCGATTTTCCGGGCGAAGACACATATCGGGGCCGCATCGTCCATCCGCAGCACTGGCCGGAGGCTCTGGACTATAGCGACAAGCGGGTCGTCATCATCGGCTCCGGCGCGACCGCCGTTACGCTGGTACCGGAGATGGCGAAGCGCGCCCGTCATGTCACGATGTTGCAGCGCTCCCCCACATGGGTGGTCAGCCGGCCGGCCGAGGACGCACTGGCGAATTTCCTGCGCCGCTATCTGGGCGAAACGCGCGCCTATCGCTTCAC
>JBCCAC010000388.1:0-2411 GCA_039815015.1 Pseudomonadota bacterium
CAGCGCTGGTGGCCCAACCAGCTGAACCTGAAGATCCTGCACCAGCATTCGCCCAAGGCCGACCCGATGGGCGAAGCGTTCGACTATGGCGCGGCGTTCAAGGGTCTCGATCTTGACGCGGTGCGCGCCGATCTCACCGCGCTGATGACCGACAGCCAAGCCTGGTGGCCGGCCGATTACGGGCATTACGGCCCCTTCTTCATTCGCATGGCCTGGCACGCCGCCGGCACCTACCGCACGGCCGACGGGCGCGGCGGCGCCAGTTCCGGGCAGCAGCGGTTCGCCCCTCTCAACAGCTGGCCGGACAATGCCAATCTGGACAAGGCGCGGCGCCTGCTCTGGCCGATCAAGCAGAAATATGGCCGCCACATTTCCTGGGCCGACCTTTTCATCCTGACCGGCAACGTCGCCATCGAATCGATGGGCGGCCCGGTCTTTGGCTTCGGCGGCGGGCGCAAGGACGTCTACGAGCCGGAACGCGACATCTATTGGGGAACAGAAGACGCTTGGGTCGGCGAAGGCGCGGAAACGCGCATCCAGCCGGACAAGGACTGGGCGCTCGAAAACCCGCTCGCCGCGATCCAGATGGGCCTCATCTACGTCAATCCGGAGGGGCCGGGCGGCAATCCGGACCCGGCACAGTCGGCCCGCGACATTCGTGAAACCTTTGCGCGCATGGCCATGAACGACGAGGAAACCGTCGCGCTGACGGCCGGCGGCCACACGTTCGGCAAGTGCCACGGCGCCGGCGACGCCAATCTGGTCGGTGCGGAACCGGAGGGCGCCGATATCGCGTTCCAGGGCCTCGGCTGGACGTCCGGTTATGAGAGTGGCATGGGCGAACATGCCATCACCAGCGGCCTGGAAGGCGCCTGGACCCCCGATCCGACGACGTGGGACGGCGGCTATTTCGACATGCTGCTCGGCCACGATTATCAGCTGGTCGAAAGCCCGGCAGGCGCCAAGCAGTGGCAGCCCGTCGGCAATCCGGACGAAACCCTCGCCCCCGATGCGCATGTCGCCGGCAAGAAGGTGCCGACCATGATGACCACCGCCGACATGGCGATGAAGGTCGACCCGGACTATCGCAAGATATCCGAGCGTTTCCGTGACCATCCGGACCAGTTCGCCGACGCCTTCGCGCGGGCGTGGTTCAAGCTCTGCCATCGCGATATGGGCCCGAAGATTCGCTATCTCGGCCCCGAGGTTCCCGCCGAGGAGCTGATCTGGCAGGATCCGGTCCCCGCCGGTCCGACGGTCTCCGATGCGGATGTGGCGTCGCTGAAGGAAGCGGCGCTCGAAAGCGGTCTTTCGGTCGCCGACCTCGTCAAGACGGCCTGGGCGTCGGCGTCCACCTATCGCAAATCCGACCATCGCGGCGGTGCCAATGGCGCGCGCGTTCGTCTGGCGCCGCAGAAGGACTGGGCCGTCAACGAGCCGGACCGGCTGGCGTCGACGATCGCGAAGCTCGAGGACATCCGTAGCAGCGCCCCGCGCGACGTGTCGCTCGCCGACATGATCGTTATCGGCGGCGCGGCGGCGGTCGAAAAGGCGGCGAAGGATGCCGGCTTCGATATCACCGTTCCCGTCACCACGGGCCGCGGTGATGCAACCGACGAACAGACCGATGCGGAGAGTTTCGAGCCGCTGGAACCGAAGGCGGATGGCTTCCGCAACTATCTGTCGACGAAGATGAGCGTGAAGACTGAGGAACTGCTGCTCGACCGCGCGCATCTCCTCGATCTTTCCGCGCCGGAGATGACGGCGCTTGTCGGCGGCCTGCGCGTTCTCGGCGCCAATCATGGCGACCAGAAGCACGGTATCCTGACGGATCGTCCCGGCACGCTGACGAACGACTTCTTCGTCAACCTTCTCGATATGAAGACGGCCTGGAAGGTCGTCGAGGAGTCGGGCGATGAGGAGTTCATCGGCTCGGATCGCGAAACGGACGAGGAGCTGTGGCGGGCGACCCGTACCGATCTGATCTTCGGATCGAATTCGGAACTGCGCGCGATCGCCGAGGTCTATGCGGGCGGCGATGCGAAGGAGAAGTTCGTCAACGACTTCGTCGCCGCGTGGACCAAGGTCATGGACGCGGACCGCTTCGACCTTCGGATGAATTAGACTCGCGGAATTGAGCTCGCGACAGGGCGGCCGGCGCGCCATATGATGCGCCGGCCGCCCATGCATCTGACCACCGCCGCCCTTTTCCTGACCGCGCACGCGCATGGCGAACATGGTGCCGTCGTGCGATTATTGACCGAGAGCGACGGGCTGATCGCCGCCTATGTGCACGGCGGCCGGTCGCGAAAGGGTAAGGCGCTGCTCGTTGCCGGCAATCTTCTGTCCGCTCGTCTCGAACGGCGCGCGGAGGGGCAGCTCATGCGCGCGGCCCTGGAACTCGAAACCAG
>JBCCAC010000133.1:0-6814 GCA_039815015.1 Pseudomonadota bacterium
CCGACACGCGACGATTACGCCGACGGCCAAAACCTCTCAATTACACAGTAAGCCACCGCCCCGGACGTGATCCGGAGCCTTCAGCAGCATTGCACGGAGGCCCCGGATCAAGCCCGGGGCGACGCTCTTGATGCACAGCTGGAACGCTGCCTTGCCGCCCCTGTACGGTGCTCAGCCCCGCACAGCCCCTAGCCCTTACGCGACGTTTCTATATCCACCGCCGCGGTCTCGGCTTCCTCACCCACCGGAGAAAGCGCACGGAGGCGGGCCAGTTCGGCCTGGAAGGCTTTCAGTTCGCTGCCGGTCAGCTCGACGCCGGTCGGCAGGCGCTGCGACTTCGGATTGACGGCGCGGCCGCCGACATGAACTTCGTAATGCAGGTGCGGCCCCGTCGACATGCCGGTCGAGCCGACATAGCCAATGCGCGCGCCCTGCTCGACATGCTTGCCGCGCCGGATGCCCTTCGCGAAGCCTTTCATATGGCTGTAGCTGGTGACGATGCCGTTCGCGTGGCGGATGCGGACCTGGTTGCCATAACCGCCATTGCGGCCGGCGAAGATCACCTTGCCCCGCGCCGTCGCTTCGATCGGCGTCCCCGACCGCGCGGCATAGTCGATGCCCTTGTGCATCCGCGTCCGCTTCAGGACCGGGTGGCGGCGCATGCCGTAACCGGACGACAGCCGCGCTCCGCGTACGGGCGACAGCGACATGCCCTCCTTCACGCCCTTGCCGTCCGGCAGGAAATAGTGCCGCTTGCCGTTCTTCTCCCAGGCGGCGATTTCCAGCTCGCGGCCATTGCCGTCGAGACGCGCGTAGAGAAGATCGCCGGTTTCGGTCTCACCGGTTTCCGCGCGGCGATGTTCGACGACCAGGTCGAAGGCGTCGCTGGCGTAGACGTTGCGCTGGAAATTGACCCGCGGGCTCATCGCCTTGATGAAATTCGCGACGACCCGGCTGGAAAGGCCCGCCGCGCGCGCGGACTTGTAGAGGCTGTCGCCCACCATGCCGGCCACGCGCATCGGCGTGTCGTCGACGCGGATCGGCACGGCGTCGATGACCAGTTCGCCATCTTCGTCCCGCAGGACATCCAGCCGCAGGTCGAAATCGGCGCGGAAGGAGAGTTTTTCCAGCGGTCGCGGCGCGTCCTTCGCCGGACGGCGGCCGAGCGTCAGATCGAAGGCGGTGCCGGGGCGCAGTTTCGCAACGTCGACATGGTCGCCGACCAGCAATGCGGCGGCGCTGATGTCGCCCATGCCGGTGCCGGCGCGGCGAAGAGCGCCTGAAAAGCTGTCGATCTCGCGCAGTTCGGCGGTCAGTTCGATGCGCGGGCGTTCGGGGACATCGCCAAGCGGGCTGACGAGCGCGGTGGCCGCGACGCGGTGACCTGTGATGCCGCCGTCTGACAGCGGCGCCAGGCTGACGGCGCCAAGGGCTGCCAGTTCGGCCGGCAGCGCAGGTGCCGATCCGCGCGCGGGAAACGGCGCGGGATTGCCGCCGATCAGGATGGCGAAGGCGACCAGCGCGGCGAGCGACAACATGCCCCGCCACCAGTGCCGGCTGCCGATATCGCTGCCCAGATCGACGAAAAAGCCGGAAGCCGGCATGTGCATATGTCCGAACGGATTGAGGTCGCCCAGTTTCGCGTTGCGATCCAAAATGACGGCCCTCCCCACAGTATCTAACAACAAATCGCCCGCGCGGCCCCGCAGCAACGGCGATTTCTTCATGTGATTCCTATGTGATTCCGCATAGTCGGCCGGAATCGTTAATGTCAATTGAACGGTTTTCCGCGCCCGCCACTTCCTGCGGCGAACCGAGCCCGTCGGCAGGACGAGGCGATCCTGGACCGCTACGGCGACCGGACATGGCAGAGTTGCGGCGTCGTCGCGGTGGACATGGCCGCGCGCGAACGCCACATCTTTGGCCATGCCCGCAAAGCTGACCGCCGTTCTGGGGCCGACCAATACCGGCAAGACCCATCTCGCCGTGACGCGCATGTGCGGCCATGCGTCGGGCATGATGGGCTTTCCGCTGCGGCTCCTGGCGCGCGAAGTCTATGATCGCGTCGTCGCCATCAAGGGCGCCGCACAGGTCGCGCTCGTCACCGGCGAGGAAAAGATCGTGCCCCCGGGCGCGCGCTACTGGCTGGCGACGGCGGAGGCGATGCCGACCGATGTTCAGCCGGATTTCCTCGCCATCGACGAGGTGCAGCTGGCCGCCGATCCGGAACGCGGTCACGTCTTTACCGACCGGCTGCTGCATCGGCGCGGCACGGCGGAAACCATGCTGCTGGGCGCGGCCACCATGGCGCCGATGATCCGCCGCCTGCTGCCCGATGCGGACATCGACGGCCGGCCGCGCTTCTCGACCCTCGCCTTTGCGGGGCCGAAGAAAGTGTCGCGCCTGCCCCGCCGATCGGCGCTGATCGCCTTCAGCGCCGAGGCCGTCTATGGCCTTGCGGAAATGCTGCGGCGGCAGAAGGGCGGCGCGGCGGTGGTGATGGGCGCGCTCAGCCCGCGCACCCGCAATGCGCAGGTCGAGCTCTATCAGTCCGGCGAGGTCGATTATCTGGTCGCCACAGACGCCATCGGCATGGGCCTCAACATGGATATCGGCCATGTCGCCTTCGCCGCGCTCGACAAGTTCGATGGCGAGCGCCAGCGCCGCCTGACCCCGGCGGAAATCGCCCAGATCGCGGGCCGCGCCGGCCGCTATCAGACCGACGGAACGTTCGGCACCATCACGCTCGGAGAAGGCGCGAGCGCTACCGCCGCCGAGCTGCAACCGCACGAAATCACCGCCGTCGAGGATCATGATTTCAAATCCGTGCGCGCGCTCAGCTGGCGCAATGCCCGCCTAGACTGGCGCTCGCTCGACGCGCTCGTCGCCTCGCTGATGCAGCCGCCGGAACGCGACGATCTGAAACGCACGCGCCGCGCGACCGATGAGGCGGTGCTGCGCCTGCTCGCCGCCGAGGACTGGGTTCGGGAGCGTGCCACCAGTCCGGCGCGAATACAGCGATTGTGGAGCGTCTGCAGCCTGCCGGACTACCGCAAATCGGGCGCGAAGGGACACGCGATCCTCGCCGGCCGCATGTTCCGCCACCTGACCGATGGCGCCGGGCATCTGCCGCCGGACTGGATCGCCAGCGAGCTTGCGCATCTCGACGATGTTCAGGGCGGCATCGACGCCCTGTCCACGCGCATGGCCCGCGCGCGCACCTGGACCTATGCGGCGCACCGGCCCGACTGGCTTGCGGATGCCAGCCACTGGGCCGGCCGCGCCCGCGAGGTGGAGGACCGCCTGTCCGACGCGCTGCACGAGCGGCTGCGTCAGCGCTTCGTCGACCGGCGCACCTCGGTCCTGATGAAGGGGCTCGCCGCGGGCGGCGCACACCTGCCGCTGGCAGTGGACCCTGACGGTACGGTCGCGATCGGCGGCGAGGAAATCGGCACGCTGACCGGCTTCCGTTTCCGGGCAAGCCCCGACGCCGATGCGGGCGAACAGAAGCGTCTGATGGCCACGGCGGAGCGGCGGCTGGGCGACGAGCTGGCACGGCGGGCAAGGACTCTCGCCGCCGCGGATGACGATAGCTTCGCGCTGGCGACGGACGGGCGGCTGCCACCGCGCATCCTCTGGCAGGGCGCGCGCGTCGCGCGGCTACATAAGGGCGCCTCCGTCCTCGCCCCCGACATTCGCCTCGCCCGCGCGCTCGACCCCCTGCCAGCCGCCCTGCGGACCCGCGTCGCCGATCGGCTCGGCCGCTGGCTCGCCGGACGTATCGAGGGGGAATTGGCGCCGCTCGCCCATCTTGCCAGGACCGCGGCGGCGGACGACACCTCGCCCATGGCGCGCGGTCTCGCGGTCCAGCTGGTCGAGGCGCTCGGCATCCTGCCGAAGGCGCCGCTGGCCCCGCTGCTGGCCGCCATGACACAGAAGGACCGTGCTTTCCTCGCCCGGGCCGGCGTCACGATCGGCGTCGCGCACGTCTTCCTGCCGGCACTTCTGAAACCCGGCCCGACGCGCTGGCGCCTCGCCCTCTGGGCGATCGGATCCGGCCTGGAGCGTCTGCCGCCGTCCCCCGCGCCCGGCCTGGTATCGGTCCCCTCGGACGAAGGCGCGCCCTCCGGCTTCTACGCCGCGGCCGGTTTCGCCATTTTCGGTGCCCGCGCCGTCCGGCTCGACATGGTTGAGCGGCTGTCGCGCGCCATGCACAAGGCTCGCAAGGGCCGTGCGCCCTTCGTTCCCGATCCCGACTGGTTATCGACCCTCGGCCTCGACGCCGATGCGTTCAGGGCCGTGATGCGCGCGCTCGGCTATCGCCCGGCCGGCAATCTGGACCCTGCCGATACGGTATCGAAGGCGGCCGCTTCGGCTGCCGTCAGCCCGCCACCGCCGACGCAGGCCTTTCGCTGGCACGGCACGAACTCGCCCCGTCGGCCGCGCCCGAAGCCGGCCGGCTCGCGGCGTCACTCCCCGTTCGCGGCCCTGGCCGAACTGACGGGCCGCAAAGGGTGAACGCAAAAGCGCCTCCGGCCGCCACCGGGCCAACGTCCGATTGCGCGCAGCGGGTCGATAAATTTCTGTGGTTCGCCCGGCTCGCGAAAACCCGCGCCGAGGCCCGGCGTCTGGCGGAAAGCCGGCGGCTCCGCATCGACGGCCGGGTCATCTCACGCGCCTCCGCCTGCGTCCGGTCCGGCAGCGTCCTTGCCTTCACGCGGGCCGACAGGGTTCGCATCGTTCGCGTCGAAGGCCTCGCCGACCGGCGCGGTCCCTATCCCGAAGCGCGGCGGCTTTACTCGGATTTAACTCAGGATTGACCCTATTGGGACCCACGCTTATCGAGGCATTTCGACATCATTCGCCGACAGGAACCGCCTTCTCATGACCTATGTCGTCACCGACGCCTGCATCAAATGCAAGTACACGACCTGCGTCGAGGTTTGCCCCGTCGACTGTTTCTACGAGGGCGAGAACATGCTCGTCATCAACCCGTCCGAATGTATCGATTGCGGCGTCTGCGAGCCGGAATGCCCGGCCGAGGCCATCCTGCCGGATACCGAGGACGGTCTGGAAAAATGGCTGGAGGTCAATGCGACCTATTCGGCCGAATGGCCCAACATCACCGTCCAGAAGGACGAGATGCCGAACGCCGACGACCATAAGGGCGAAGAGGGCAAGTTTGAGAAATATTTCTCGGCCGAACCCGCAAAGGAATAGCCCGCCCGTCGGATCGGCCGGCGCGCCCTGTAAACGGCCTCGTCAGCCGCCACACCTGCGGCGCCCGCGCCGCAGTGGCGCTCCACAGCATATTATGTTACAATGCCGTCATGTGAACATGGCTTCGGCAATGCTTTCATAGAGTTGAAGCCTGACTGCCGCAGCCTGCGCGGCAGGATGGGCGTTCTTGTAACAACTGGCGCAGGCGTATCGCATCGATGTCCGGCCCGGCCGTTTCCGATTTTCGGGGACCGGCACCACCCGTGATGCGATCAGGCAAGGAATGATTATGGCAGCGAAGAAACTCAACTTTTCCGCCGGCGATTTCGTCGTCTATCCCAAGCACGGCGTTGGCCGCGTCATGGAAATCCAGAAAACCGAAATCGCGGGCGAGGCGCTCGAACTCTACGTCCTGCGGTTCGAAAAGGAAAAGATGACGCTGCGCGTCCCGACGCTGAAGGCCGAAACCGTCGGCATGCGCAAACTGTCCAGCCAGGCCACGCTCGCCGACGCCATGTCGACGCTGAAGGGCAAACCCAAGGTGAAGCGCACCATGTGGTCGCGCCGCGCGCAGGAATATGAGGCGAAGATCAATTCCGGCGATCTCGTCTCCATCGCAGAGGTCGTGCGCGACCTGCACCGCGCCGAGGATCAGCCGGAACAGTCCTATTCCGAACGCCAGATCTTCGAGGCCGCCATCGGCCGTCTGGCGCGCGAACTCGCCGCCCTCGAAGGGACCAACGAGGACGAAGCGCAGGAAAAGATCGTCGGCGTGCTCGTCAAGAAGGCGGCCGCGGCCGCCAAGGCCGCTGCGAAGGCGGAAGCGGCGGAGGCCACCGCCGAGGCGGCCTGAAAATGACCGGAGCGCAGGGGCCACGTGGCTCGTGGCCTCTACGCTCCGGCACTTGCCCCCCGCCAACCCCCGGGGAAACCTGTAAGTCCGCTACTCAAACTGGATCAGGCGGCCTTCGGGGTCGCGCTGATGATTGACCGCGGCACGCACGTCGATACGGGTAGCGCCGATACGCACCGTCGCCGCCTCGATGATCTCGACGGTCGCGCGACCGGACACCTGGTCTGTGGCGACCGGACCGGTCCTGGGCGCTGACGAAGTGTCAGGCCCGCCCGCCATCATCGCGGCCGTCGCTGCCAGTGCCAATATGATCGCCGAACCCATGCCGTTATGGCTAACGAACCGTTAAGGCTCCGGTCAAGCGCGCCATCGCACAGGATTCGATGGCATTTTTGCAGAAAATCCGAACTGGACGACGCGAGCGGATCAAGGGCCTGCCAAGCCCCGCTTTCCGCCCACTTCCCCGCTCATTTCAGGGCCGCTTGCGAGCCTGCGGCGCTTTCGCTAAGGGCTGCCGCCTTGCCCGGACGGCCGCACCCGCGCCCGTCCGTTCCATCGCGTGCGGTCGTGGCGGAATTGGTAGACGCGCAACGTTGAGGTCGTTGTGGGTGAATAACCCGTGGAAGTTCGAGTCTTCTCGACCGCACCAATCCGATGTCGGCCCTGCAGCGTTGGGGCTTTGCTTTAAACGACCAGATCGGCGTTGTTCAAAGGTGCGACATGCGCCTCGATCTGGCGCGC
>JBCCAC010000297.1:0-3535 GCA_039815015.1 Pseudomonadota bacterium
GTCCTCGCGCGGTTCCGCCTCGATGGTGATGGCCTGGGCCGGACAGACCGCCTCGCACAGCTTGCACGCGATGCAACGCTCCTCGCCATTCGGATAGCGGCGCAGCGCATGTTCGCCGCGAAAGCGTGGGCTTTGCGGTCCCTTTTCATAGGGGTAGTTCACGGTCACCTTGCGCCGGAACATATATTTCAGGGTAAGGCCCATGCCCTTCACGAACTCCCACAGAAGTAGCGATTTGGCGGCCTGAAACATGCTCATGTCGAAAACCTGTCGGTGAAAAACATCAGATAGCCGGAAACGAGGAATACCCAGAAGAGGCTGAGCGGCAGGAACACCTTCCAGCCCAGCCGCATCAGTTGGTCGTAGCGAAAGCGGGGAACGGTCGCGAAGACCCAGGCGAACAGGAAGAAGACGAAGCAGATCTTGCCGATCATCCAGATCGCGCCCGGGATCGCGTAGAGCGGTTCCCAATCCACCGGCGGCAGCCATCCACCCAGGAACAGCACGGAAATCAGTCCGCACATCAGGAGGATGGCGGCATATTCGCCCAGCCAGAACAGCGCGAAGCTCATCGATGAATATTCGGTCTGGTAACCGGCGACGAGTTCGGCCTCCGCCTCCGGCAGGTCGAAGGGCGGGCGGTTGGTCTCGGCAAGGGCGGAGATGAAGAACATCACCGCCATGGGGAACAGGAGCGGGTTGAACAGGTGCATGTTCACGACACCGAGGATCGTTCCCTTCTGGCTGAGAACGATGTCGTTGAGGTTGAATGACGACGCCCAGAGGACCACGCAGATGATGATGAAGCCGATGGAAACTTCATAAGACACCATCTGAGCCGCCGATCGCAAACCACCGAGAAACGGGTATTTACTGTTAGACGCCCAGCCCGACATGATGATGCCGTAAACACCGAGCGAAGAGACGGCGAAGATGTAGAGAATGCCGACATTGATGTCGGCGAGCACCATCGTCGCGCTGAACGGGATCACCGCCCAGCCAATGAGGGCGACGGTGAACATGATGACCGGTGCCAGGAGGAAGACGCCTTTATTCGCGCCCGACGGAATGATGGTTTCCTTCAGGAAGACCTTCAGCCCGTCCGCGAAGCTCTGCAGCAGTCCGAAGGGACCGACAACGTTCGGGCCGCGCCGCATCTGCGCCGCCGCCCAGATCTTGCGATCGGCATAGACGGCATAGGCGACACCGACGAGGAGCGGCAGCACGATGGCGAGGACGAACAGGACGTTCGCGACTAGATAGCCGAGGCCGTTGCCCAGCAGATCCTGCAGATATGCGGTCATTCCGCCGCCTCCATCAGCTCGTCATCCGGATGGAGGACGATGCGCGAGCAGTCCTGCATCACCTCGGACGCGCGCGCGACGGGATTGGTGAGGTAATAATCCTCGATCGGATAACGGACCGGGGCGGCGTCGATGTCACCCTTCGCCATAATATCGAATGCGCCCCATTCGGCGGCGGCAAGGCCCGACTGGCCAAGATGCGGCCACTCCTTCGCGATGCGCGCACGAAGCGCGGCCATGTCGTCATAGGGCAGCGTATGGCCGACGACATCCGACAGCGCCCGCAGGATCGCCCAGTCCTCGCGCGCCTCGCCCGGCGGGAAGACGGCACGCTGAGACCGCTGCACGCGGCCCTCCATATTGACCCAGGTGCCCGTCTTTTCCGCAAAGGCGGCAGCGGGCAGGATCACATCGGCATGGTGCGCCGCGCGGTCGCCATGATGGCCGATGTAGATTTTGAAACTGGCCGCGAACGGCGCGAGATCGACCTCGTCCGCGCCGTGCAGGAACAATGCCTTGGGCGGATTTGCTGACAGGTCGCTTACACCGCCCGGCGTCGTGAAGCCGATATCGAGTGCGCCGACCCGGCCGGCGGCGTTGTGGAGAACGCCGAAGCCGGTCCAGTCGTCGCGCAGCACGTTCACCTTCTGCGCCAGTGCTTCAGCGGCCGCCAGAACGGCGGCGCCATCGGCACGGGCGAGTGCGCCCATACCGAGAATGATGGCCGGTCGTTCGGCCGACGTCAGCGCGTCCATCGCCGCCTTCGGCAATTTGGCGATGGCAGACAGATCGTTGCCCAGGAATTCGGCCTTGTAGGTCAGGTCGATCTCGTCGCCGATCACGAAGACCTTCGCGCCGCCATGGCGCACGGCTTTGCGGATGCGCGTATTGACCAGCGGCGCCTCCCAGCGGGGGTTTGTGCCGATCAGAAGGACGACATCCGCCGTTTCGAGCGGCGCGATGCCGACATTGAAAAGATAGGATGCGCGGGCGGCGGAGATCTCGCCGCCGGTTCTGGCGCCGTCCTGACGACATTCATGACGGGAAGACCCGAGCGCGCCGAGGAGATCCTTCATCGCGACGAGCGATTCCACGTCGACCATGTCGCCGGCGATGGCGCCGATCTCTGCACCGGACAGGCCGGAGAGCGTCGTGGCGACCGCCGAGAACGCATCGTCCCAGCCGGTGCGCTGCAATTTGCCGTCCCGCCTGACGTAAGGCGCATCGAGGCGGCGCTTCATCAGGCCGAGCGGCCCATAGCGCCCCTTGTCGCTCAGCCATTCCTCGTTCACGTCGTCATTGATGCGCGGCAGGACGCGCAGGATCTGCGGCCCGCGCGAATCGAAGCGGACATTGGTGCCGACGGCGTCCATGACATCGATGCCGTTCGTCTTCACCAGCTCCCACGGGCGGCTTTCGAAGGCATAGGGTTTCGACGTCAGCGCGCCGACCGGGCAGAGGTCGATGACATTGCCGGACAACTCCGACGTCGCCGCGCCCTCCAGATAGGTCGTGATCTGCATGTTCTCGCCGCGCCCGATCGCGCCGATTTCCTCGACGCCCGCAACCTCCTCGGCAAAGCGCACGCAGCGGGTGCAGTGGATGCAGCGGGTCATCACCGTCTTGATGATCGGCCCCATATATTTCTCGGTGACCGCGCGCTTGTTCTCCTTGTAGCGCGAGCGGCCGCGGCCGTATTTCAGCGCCTGATCCTGCAGGTCGCACTCGCCGCCCTGATCGCAGATCGGGCAATCGAGCGGATGGTTGATCAGCAGGAACTCCATCGTCCCCTCACGCGCCTTCTTGGTCTCGGCGCTATCCGTGCGAATGACCTGCCCCTCCGCGGCCGGCATGGCGCAGGACGCGACCGGCTTGGGCGATTTTTCCATTTCGACGAGGCACATGCGGCAATTGCCGGCGATCGACAGCCGCTCATGATAGCAAAAGCGCGGGATTTCCTTCCCGGCCGCCTCGCACGCCTGCAGAATGGTGGCTCCGTCCGGAACCTCGACCTCGATGCCGTCTACGGTGAGTTTGGGCATTAATTCTCTACCTCATTCGAGCGGACACCAACAGCCATACCGCTCGGTATGTTCGGGCTTTCAGGATTCGCAATCAGTTCTTGTCGATGGGGGTGAACCAGAACGTCCATGTCCTCCATCGGAATCGCGCCCAGAAGGGTCTGGTCTCCCATGACCAGCGCGCCAGTAAAGGCGCGACGGTTCTTGAAC
>JBCCAC010000370.1:0-2638 GCA_039815015.1 Pseudomonadota bacterium
AGAAGGTGCGCATCGTCGCGAAACTCGACGCCGGAAACGGTCAGCTTGCCGCTCTTCTCTATATAGATCGTCTTCGGACCGTTCACCATGATCTCGGTGACGTCATCGTCATTGAGGAGCGGTTCAAGCGGCCCGAGACCGAGCATATCATTGAGGAGCAGCGTGACGAGGTCGCGCTGCTCATTCGTGTTCAGGCTCATCTTTTCCTGAACGAGAATTTCCGAAATGACGTCGGAGACCTGTTCTGCAAGATCGCCGCGTTCCATTTCGGCGATGACGCTCGCATCGATCCGCTCCATCAGAAGCGGCTGCACATGCTCCTTGGCGGCGATGACCGATTTCGCACTGGCGGCCGACGCGGCCGTCTTCTTTGCCGCCGCCTGCGGCTCGAGGCCGCCGATCTGATTGATCAGCTGGTTGAGAAGCACCGTCACCGTGTCGCGCAGCTGCGCGTCGTCGAGCTCGCGCCCTTCCGATTTCGCCAGCCGCTTGACATGCTCTTCCATGCGCGCGGCCAGCTCTCCGCGCGGCTTGGCGCGGGTCTGGTCGCGCGGAAACAGGTCGCCCAGTTGCGGCGCAATCAATTCGTGCAGGTCCCAGACGCAGTTTTCCGTACTGCGACCGCGCGGCGGCGAGGGCGTCTCGGCCGGCTGACGGTTCGCCGACTCGACCATGCTGATCAGCGAGCGCGCGCCGGCGGCCGTCGGCTTCGCCTGCCCGAACCCTTCCGGCGCCCGCCCCGCAATGGCGCTTCGCTTGCCAAATCCGCCTGTCGCCATCATCGCCGCCCCACTCGATTATCGTCCATTGGCCCCCGTTCGGGACACGCGCTACTTCTTGCCGGAAGCCTTGGCGGCCCCTTTCTTGGGGAGCAGTCCGCGCACCTTGCCCATCAGGCTGTCACCGGAATCGTCTTCATCCTCGGCGCTGCCGCCACTCACGGCCGCAACCAGCTGTCCGAGGCTGGCGCCGAGCTTGCCCGACGCGATGTCGGCGACGGCCTTGCCTTGTTTCGCCGCACCGACGACCTGCTTGGGATCCGCAGGGATCGTCACGTCGATCTTGCGCTCGATCGACGCTTCGAAATCCTTCTTCGCGACCTCAGGTGCCGGCGCGGTCGTCACGCGGTTGGCGACGATCGTGATCTTCGCCTGCGGCGCATTCGACCGCAGAAAGCCGAGAAGACGGATCGCATCGCGCGTCGAGGCGAGCGACTGTTCGGTCACGACGACGATATGGTTGAGATCGCCGAGAAGATGAGGATTTTGCACCGCCATCGCCCGCGGCAGGTCGACCACGGTTGCCTCGAACGCACCGCATAATTCCTCCTGCAGCTGGTGAAGCGCCGTGCCATCCGCCAGCAACGGCTGATTGATGGGTGCCTCCGCCGACAGCACGGCCAGAGAGTCGTTCACACGCGTCATGGCGCGCTCGATAAATAGGCCATCGATACGGCTGGGGTTTTCCAGCGCGTCGGTCAGGCCGCGGCCCGGCTCCAGATCGAAGCTGAGCGCCCCGGTCCCGAACTGCACGTCGAGGTCGAGAAGCGCGGTCGTGCGGTTCTGCTTGTCGGAAAACAACCAGGCGAGCGATGTCGCACACATGGAGGCACCGACACCGCCACGCGTGCCGATGACACCGACGGAAACGCGCGGCTTCTGGTCGGCCACGTCGGCATCGGTGGTACGCGGTCCCTGCAGCACGAGCTGGGCCTGGATCAGACATTCGCGCAGCGCATCCGCCGTCACCGGCTTCAGAAGATAGTCCTGAATGCCGCTGGCGACGAGATCGCGGTAAAGCGAGACATCGTTCACCGTGCCGGCGGCCAGCACGATCGTGCCCGGTTCGCAGACTTCGGCAAGCGCATTGATATCGGTGAGCGGATCCGCCGCTTCCGAAAGATCGACGAACAGAACCGACGGCGACGCCGAGACGCTGAGCGTCTGGACTGCGTTATGGAGGCCGCCCTTGTTCACCTTCTCGGCCGGCCAGCCGAGCTCCGGCGCGACCGTCTTGATCGTCGCAGCGAGATCCTCGTCGCAGACAAAAGCGGTGAAAACGTCGCGCGCGCCGGCACTCGCGGGATTGAATGGTGCGTTCATGTCATGATTCCCTGTTCTTCTGCCGCAATGCCCTAATTGGGACCACCAGCGCCGCCACCACCGCCGCCACCGCCGCCACCGGGACCGCCTGCGCTGCCGACTGTGGACACGACACGGTCCCTGGTTTGCCGTTCGCGCTGCGCCGTGATGGCACCCACGGCGGTCTGCGCCCCGACGCCGGAATGCGGCTTGCCGCTGACGAGGTCGTTGGGGTCGGCAATCATCGCCGCCAGATTCGACACGGTCGCGCAGCTGTAGTTGCTCGATTTGGAGCCCTGATATTCGGGATTGGACCGACGGCCGAAATCGGGACAGGTCGGAACGCTCGCCATGGCGCGAACCAGGACGAGGCGGCTGGTCCCGGACGCGATCGCCGGGGAGGTGATGGGGCTTTCCTCGGCCATCAGCAGGCTGCGCTGAGATAGCAGTCCCGCGACCTGCTTCTGACGGCGGTCGAAGGCCGGCTCGTCACCGCTGTCGAGCGACACGCGGTCGCCATAACGGACGTCGACGGCGTCCAGCCACTCGTCCAGACG
>JBCCAC010000417.1:0-1980 GCA_039815015.1 Pseudomonadota bacterium
GCAGAGATACGCGATGCCGGCGAAACGACGGAGACGGGCGATCGGGCGGCCGTGGAAACACCAATCGAGATACAGGCGCCTCCCGTCCCCCAGGCCGAGCCTCCCGCAGACGGTCCCCGCCGACACCGCGTCCAGCTGGCCGCCTACGGTCGTGATTCGCTTGCGCGGGAAGGCTGGGCCTCGATTCAAGCCGCGCATCCTGCGATACTCGGCGATATCGAGCCGAATTTCGTGCCGTTCGAGGACGGCGTGCGTCTTCAGGTCGGTAATTTCGAACGGCGCGCTGCAGCGCTCGATCTCTGCCGCCAACTGGACGCGGCCGGGCGCGCGTGTTTCGTAACCTCGACGACGGCCCTGCCGGCGAATTAACCAAAAATTTTCGCCTGTCGCCCTACGGGACGAGCTCTCCAGATGCTCAGGGAGGCGAAGCCGGCCAATGTCAGACAATATCGTTCCGCTGCATGATCGTCCGCAACGCGGCGCCTGCCTGATCATATCCGAAGATACACATGCGCCCGGCCGACTGCGTGACCTGTCGGCCACCGGTGCTTTCGTCGAAACGACGTCACGGCCGGGCTATGATTGCAAAGTCGCGCTCGTCCACCCCGTCGTCGGCGCCATCATCGCCGATGTTTCCGCGCACGCTCGCGATGGCATCGCGCTTTCCTTCAAGCCGACCGAGGAATCCGCCGCCTTCGTCTATGCCGCGACGGCGGACGACCTGACTGCAGATGTGGCCGCCGCCGCCAACTGATGCCGAATGCGGCCGCCTTTCCCATCACCTGGCGCACCCGGCTGCGCGCCTGGTGGGACGGTTATGATCTCGACGCCCTCTATGAAGAGGCCGTCAAAGCTCAGCCGGCGGAAGCACCGCCACCGCCGGTAGCGCCGCTACCGACCCGGTTAGAATCACGAACCGATGCGCCGGATCCGGTGCTCCCCAAGCCATGCTGGGATGCCGATCGCCTGACCGCGGCACAGCTGGTCTGGGGAGAAGGCGCTATCGGACCTTCTGGCGAAGGTCAGCTGCAGGAGATCGCCCGCGAGCGGCGGCTGACGTCCTCCAGCGCCGTCGTCCATCTGGGTGCGGAACTGGGCGCGACGGCAGAACGAATCCGGCGGGGCACCGGTTGCCGCGTGCTCCCCCTCGATACGCTCGATCTGATGGCCGAAGCGTCGGGCGGCCGTGTCAGCCGGCTTGGCGAGGCGCCCATACCTGCGGCGGGCACGGTCGACCTCGTCCTGATGGACCACATTGCCGAGCGCGGCGAGCCCCTGTCGCAGATCGTCCGCGATCAGGGCCGTATCCTGAAGCGCGAGGGGCGTATGGTCATCCGCACGCTCGTCCTCAGCGCCGCCGGTGGCGATCGGCGGCAGGGTGATGGGAGCGCTTTGGAGGCATGGCGGGCCGAGGAGCCCTGCACACCCCGATTGCGAACGGTCGCGGAGCTGCGGCGCATTGTCGAAAATGCCGGCCTGCGCGTCGAGCGCGACCGCTCCAAAACAGACACCTATGTCGCGGAGATCGAGACCGCCTGGCGTACCAGCATCGACACCATCCGTTTGTTGTCGGCACGCGGAAACATGGAAACCGTCGGCGCACGTCTGATTGCAGAGGGTGAGCGCTGGCTGGCCCGCGTCACGTTGCTGGAATCGGGGGTGATGGATTATCGTGAACTCGTCGCCATGCCGGAGCGGCGGGGTCGCTAGATCACGCCGCGGACAATGCCCGTTCCAGAACTGTGAGATCGCCATGGCGGATGCGCGCATCCGCCTTCTCCGCGAGTGCCGGCTTGGCGTGATAGGCGACACCTAAACCGGCAGCCTTCACCATATGCAGGTCGTTCGCACCGTCACCTATGGCAATGGCATGACCGGCACTCACCGC
The DNA here is from genome assembly GCA_039815015.1 of Pseudomonadota bacterium. Classification (GTDB taxonomy): domain Bacteria; phylum Pseudomonadota; class Alphaproteobacteria; order Sphingomonadales; family Sphingomonadaceae; genus Pacificimonas. The sequence goes on from JBCCAC010000417.1 coordinate 1,889, forward strand.
CAGCGATGCCAGCTCCTCCTCCAGAACATGGCGTTTCGTAATGCCGTCGACGACAGGTCCGGCCAACCGGCCGGTCAATACGCCGTCTGATA
>JBCCAC010000170.1:0-5922 GCA_039815015.1 Pseudomonadota bacterium
CTGCAGCTCGTCCTTCGTGACCGTACGCTCCGTCAGTTCGGCCTTGTCCAGAAGAAGATCGACGACCTTGTCCTCGAACAGCGGTGCGCGCAGCTGTGCGGCCGCCATGGCGTTCTCGCGGAAATATTTGACCACCTGTTCCTGCTGGCCCTGATATTTCTGCGCCTCCTGCATGATCAGCTGGTTCATTTCCTGCTGGGAAACCTGCACGCCTTCCTTCTGACCGATCTCGCTCAGGAGCAGACCGAGCCGGACGCGGCGTTCGGCGATGCGGCGATATTCGTCCTTTTCGCCTTCGATCTCCTTCATCGCGGCGTCCTTGTCGTCCGTCTGCGCCGCTTCCTGCTCCAGCTGCTGCCAGATCTGGTTGAATTCGGCATCGACCATGGACGGGGGCACGTCGAAATCATACCGCGCCGCCAGCGTGTCGAGCAGCTTGCGCTTCATGTGCGTGCGCGTCAGGTTTTCCAGCTCCTGGTTCAGCTGCCCGCCCAGAAGCTCCTTCAGCTGATCGAGGCTTTCGAGGCCCAGATTGGTAGCGAGTTCATCGTCGACCTTGCCCGGCTTGGGCTTGCGGACTTCATTGACGGTCACGGCGAACTCGGCGTCGCGTCCCTTCAGATAGGCGACGTTATAGTCTTCGGGGAAGGTCACCTTCACGGTCTTCTGATCGTTCGCCTTCACGCCGACCAGCTGATCCTCGAACCCGGGGATCAGGCGGCCTGTGCCAAGCTCGACCGCCATGTCCTCGCCGGTCCCGCCTTCGAACGGTTCGCCATCGACGGTGCCGACGAAATCCATCGCGACCGTATCGCCCGTCTGCGCCTTGTAGCTCTTGGCGGCGGGTTCGAAGCTTTTCTGCTGGTCGGCAAAGCGCTGCAGCGCCTCCTGCATCTCGTCATCGCTCGCCTCGACGACGAGCTTTTCCAGCGCGATCGGTTCCAGATCGCCGACCTCGATCTCGGGCAGGATCTCAAGGTCCATGCCGAACTCGACGTCCTTGCCCGCTTCGCCCGATTTCAGATCGACCGAAGGCTGGCCCGCCGGGCGCAGCTTCTTCTCGGACATGACCTGCTGCACGCCCTCCTGCACCGCGCCCTGCAGCGCCTCGCCATAAAGCGCCTCGCCGTGCATCTTGCGGACCAGATTCTTCGGCACCTTGCCGGGCCGGAAGCCGGGCATCTTGATCGTCTTCGCGACGTTCGCCAGCTGCTTGTCGACGCGCGCCTCCAGATCCGCCGCGGGGATCGTTACCGTATAGGCGCGGGCGAGCCCGTCGGATTTGGTTTCTTCGATGCGCATGACTGGTCTCGGGCCTTCTTAATTTCAGCGGCATACATGCCGCGCTAATTTCAGCGGCATACATGCCGCGGCGATCGCGATGAATGGTGCGGACGAAGGGACTCGAACCCCCACATCTTTCGATACCAGGACCTAAACCTGGCGCGTCTACCAATTCCGCCACGTCCGCGAATGATCGGGAAGCGCCGCCACCTATAAGATGTGCGCGCACGGGGCAAGGCGGAGGACGGACGGTTAACGAGGCGGCAGTATTTATTGGACTAGGTAACAGGGCGTGGGCAGAAAATACGGAATTGACGATGTTCGGAACGAATGAAAAGCAGCAGGCGCTCCTCGCCGACATCGCGTCGGTATCCTGGGATGAGATGGCTGCCTTTATCGGTCCGGGCGCCCGGTTCTTCGAAGGCCCCTTTTCAAGAATGAAAGCAGGCGCGATGGAGGGCAAGATACCCTTCTGGGTCGGGTTTAGCTGGGCAGCGCTATTTTTCACGTTTGCGTGGTTCTGGTACCGGAAAATGTGGCTGATAGGCGCGGCATTCCTGCTCACTCCCATCGCATTTGCCCTGCTGCTACCAGATGTGAATGGTGTCACGACCGGGATTGCCGGTGCAGCCGCCGCCACAGGCAAGCGAACTTATCTAACGCTGGGCGTACAACGGATCGTCGCTGAACGTGAGGGACGCGATCTTAAGAACGGTTTTCTTTATCCCAGCGGCGGCGTTTCCATACCCGGCGCTCTTCTTGGCGGATTCGTCTTCGGGCTCGCCATATGGGCAGTGTTCGCTACTGCTTAACGCCGCTGCGCCCCGATCAGAAATTCGACGTTCCCTGCAGGGCCGGTGATCGGGCTGGTCGTCACGCCCGACACGGCCCAGCCGGCCGTTCCCGTCAGCCAGTCCGCGACCTCCGTGCAGACGCGTTCATGAACGGCGGCGTCACGCACCACACCGCCCTTGCCGACCTCGCCCGGCCCGGCCTCGAACTGCGGTTTGATCAGCGCCACCAGCCGAGCCCGCGGCGCGGCAAAGGATAACGGCCGTTCCAGAACCTTGGCGAGACCGATGAAGCTCGCATCGCAGACGATCAGGTCGATCGGCTGCGGAATATGTTCGGCCGTCAGATGGCGCGCGTTGGTCCGTTCATGGACGACGACGCGCTCGTCCTCGCGCAGCTTCCACGCCAGCTGGTTCGTCCCCGAATCGACCGCATAGACCCGTGCCGCGCCGCGCGACAGCAGCACGTCGGTAAAACCGCCCGTGGAACTGCCGACATCCAGGCACGTCAGTCCGGCCGGATCGATTTCGAAATGGTCGAGACCGTGAACGAGCTTCAGGCCGCCGCGCGACACCCAGGGATGATCCTTGCCGCGCACCTCGAGCGGCGCGTCCGCGGCTAGCTGGTCACCGGCCTTCGCGATCCTGCGTCCACCGGAAAACACCGCCCCGGCCATGATCAGCGCCTGCGCCCGCGTCCGGCTGTCCGCGAGACCTCTCTGCGTCAGAAGCTGGTCGACGCGAATTTTAGCCATTCAGGATGCGGGCGGTCGTATCGACCTCCAGCCGGAACACGTCCGGCCGGGCATAATGTCCGGTGACGTCCAGATCGAACTTCGCACGGCCGATCTCCGCCAGGTCGATTTCGGCGCTGACGAGGCCCGCCTCGCCATAAGTCGACGCGGCGAGAACCTCGCCGAAGGGGGAGATGATGGTCGAGCCGCCGCGGATCAGTACGGTGCCCGGTTCACCGCCCTGGATGGCGTCATAATCGACATCGTCCGCCACGTCGGCGCGCGTCATGTACTGGCAGGCGCTGACGACGAAGCAGCGTCCCTCCAGCGCGATCATCTGCATGGTGGGCTGCCACTGGTCGCGATCATCCACCGTCGGCGCGGCATAGATCTGCGTCCCCTGACCATAGAGGTGCGTGCGCAGCAGCGGCATGTAGTTTTCCCAGCAGATCGCCGTGCCGACGGTGCCGATATCCGTCTGCGCCGCCGCGATGGTCGACCCGTCGCCCTGCCCCCAGATGATCCGCTCCATCGCCGTCGGCACCAGCTTGCGATGCCAGCCGGCCAGCGCCCCATCACGCGCGATGGTGGCCGCCGAGCAGTAAAGCGTACCGCCGACCTGTTCCATGATGCCGGTGACGACGTTGACGCCAGCATCGGCGACCAGGCTCCGGATGCGCGCAAACGCCTCCCCCGCGCGGTCGTATCCGCATTCGAAATAACGCCGGAACAGCTCCCGCCCGGCCGCATCGCGCGACCCGACCCGGGCACCGAAATCGACACCCTTCGGATAACCGCCGAGAAAGGAGTCCGGAAAGACGACGAGATCCGCTCCGTCTTTCGCCGCGCGGGTCAGCCAGTGCTCGAACAGGGCCTCGGTTTCCACGGGATCGAACAGTTTCGGCGCGGCCTGAACGGCGGTGATGCGAATTGACGTTGGCAAGGAAATTCCTTACTTAAAGTTCATGATTACCGGAAAACTGACAAGCAAGGCGCAGACGACAATTCCTGTTCCCGTACGCCGCGCTCTCGATCTCAAGCCGGGTGACAGTATCGGCTATATTATAGAGGCGGGAAGCGTGCGCCTGAAAAAAATAACCGCCGACGCCATGGACGATCCGTTCATTGCCTTCACGGAATGGGCGGACGACCTCGACAAGGCCTACGACCGTCTTTGATCCGGGCGCTATCGTCCGGGTGCCGTTTCCCTTCGTCGAACGCAATTACCGCCGCGTTAGACCTGCACTCGTCATCACGTCCAAAACATTTACCGAACGAACCGGACTGGTCTGGACGCTGATGATTACAAGCATGGCGCGGGAACGCTGGCCTGACGATGTTCCGATTGCCGATCATGAGCGCAGCGGCCTGCCCATCGCATCCATGGTGAGAGTGGCGAAAATCGCAACCATAGAAGCTCGCGATCTTTCCGTGATCGGTAGAATCGACAGCGAGACGCTTGCCTCGGTCCATTCGAAGATCAAGGACAGTCTTTTGCGGCGTTCCGACCGCACCGCGGCGTCGCCCCGGACCTGACCCGGGGCTTCCGCACGATGCCGAAAAAGGCCCCGGATCAGGTCCGGAGCGACGGTATTTTCAATGACGGGGCCCGTAAAACTCAGCGGCTATGGCTGGCGTGACACGTGGACTTACGCCCGCGCGCTTTCCTCCACATCGACGCTGTTGTGACGCAGCGCTTCCAGCACCGTCTTCACCATCGCGGCGGCATCCAGGCCGGCCTCGGCATATTGCTTCGCCGGATCGTCCTGATCCTGGAACCGGTCGGGCAGGCGCATGGTACGGATCTTGAGGCCGGCATCGAGAAGTCCCGTGTCGCTCGCCATCGTGAGGATATGGGCACCAAGTCCGCCGATCGCCGCTTCCTCCGCCGTCACCACGACTTCATGCGTGGTCGCCAGCTTCCGGATCAAATCCTCGTCCAATGGCTTTGCGAAGCGCATGTCGGCGACCGTCGTCGACAGGCCCTTCGCCTCCAGCTCGTCCGCTGCCCTCAACGCTTCGCCAAGGCGCGTGCCGAGCGTCAGGATGGCGACCTTCTTGCCTTCGCGAACGATCCGGCCCTTGCCGATGTCCAGCTTTTGCGGAACCGCCGGCAGCTCGACGCCGATGCCGCCCCCACGCGGATAGCGGAAGGCGATCGGGCCGTCGTCATATTCCGCCGCCGTATAGGTCATGTGGACGAGTTCGGCCTCGTCGGACGGCGACATCACCACCATGTTCGGCAGCGTCGTCAGATAGGTCACGTCGAACGACCCGGCGTGCGTGGACCCGTCGGCGCCGACCAGTCCGGCGCGGTCGATGGCAAATCTGACCGGCAGATTCTGAATGCAGACATCGTGCACGACCTGATCGTAGGCGCGCTGCAGGAAGGTCGAATAGATCGCCGCGAACGGCCGCATGCCCTGGGCCGCCAGACCGGCCGCGAATGTTACGCCGTGCTGTTCGGCGATCCCGACGTCGAAGGCACGTTTCGGGTGCGCTTTCGCGAATTTGTCGACGCCCGTTCCCGACGGCATCGCCGCGGTAATCGCGCAGATGCGGTCGTCGGTCTCCGCCAGCTTCGCCAGCGTTTCGCCGAAGACGTTCTGATAGGCGGGCGGTCCCTTCTTCTTGGGTGCCATCTCGCCCGACACGACGTCGAATTTCGTCACGCCGTGATATTTGTCGGCGCTGGCCTCGGCCGGCGCGTATCCATGCCCCTTCTTGGTGACGACATGGACGAGGATCGGCCCCTCTGCGGTATCGCGCACATTTTCGAGGACGGGGATCAGATGGTCGAGATTGTGACCGTCGATCGGCCCGACATAATAGAAGCCCAACTCCTCGAACAGCGTCCCGCCCGTCGCCATGCCGCGCGCGAATTCCTCCGCCTTCGCCGTGACGGCATGCACCTTCTTGTGCAGCTTCTTCGCGAATTTCGACGCGAGGCTGCGCAGCCCGAGATATTCCGACGAGGACACGGCGCGCGCCAGATAGGCGCTCAGCCCCCCGACCGGGGGCGCGATCGACATGTCGTTGTCGTTCAGTATGACGACCAGCCGGTTGCCGGCCTGCTCGGCATTGTTCATCGCCTCATAGGCCATGCCGGCGGA
>JBCCAC010000364.1:0-2698 GCA_039815015.1 Pseudomonadota bacterium
CCTCCGGCCTGGCCCTGTTCGCGACCGCCGCTCTGACCGAATTCCTGCGCCGCCTGCAGAACCAGCTGTGCGATGTAGTTATCCAATTGATTCTGTAGCGCCCCGGTCTCGAACGGCGAGAAGCCGGCAGCTTCGCCTAGCCCGCCGATCGCTTCCTGCAAATTCTGCTGCGCGCCCATCGTGTCGCCACATGCCGAACAGAAAGACGCCTGGGCCATGTCGATCATCGACTGGGGCAGGCCAAGGCTCTGGCCCATCTGCTGAAGAAGCTGCTGTCCGACCGCAGACATGACGGCCCGCATGGCCATCTGCATGGCGATGCTGCTGCCGCCCGTGGCCACGCCCATCGCGACTTGCGCGGCAATGTTGAAGATATTTCCGCCACCGATTCCGAACATTTCTACTCTCCCTCATTCATGGCGGCGTTTGCCACCTTTAAAGAAGTCTGTTGCCGCGACACCGTCGTCGTCCGGTCGAGTAGAAGATCACCCATCCCATCTTGGGAATATATGCGGGATATCCCTGAATGTACGGAGCCTGCCGGCGTAATGACTGTCAAAACGCACGGTTCGACGCGCGACTACCATCTGACGATGCTGAGAAGGCCGGCCATGGCGATCATTCTGCTGCGGTGAGGCAGGTCCAGCTTCGTACGAATGTTGCGCAGGTGCGTTTCGAGCGTACGGTCGGAGATGCAGAGACGGTCGGCGATCTGCTTGTCGGCAAGGCCTTCCCCGAGAACGCGGAGCACGGCCTTTTCCGTCTTCGTGAGCGTCGGCAGTGCGGCCGCGCGCGGCGCGTCGATCAGCAACGGTGCCGCCTCGATGATCGTGTCTAGGGGCACCCCGGCGGCACCCGTCGCCGTCTGCGTATCGGTATCGATCCGGACGGCCGCCATCACCATGACCCGGCGCCCTCGCGCAGACGCGCGGCAGGATCGGTTTCCGTATCGATATCGATGGCGCCGATATCGTGCCCGCGCGCGATCAGACGATCGCGCAGACGGTCGAGTTGCGCCTTCAGCCGCGGTATATGCAAGGCGCTGGTCGTCATCGTAAGCGCGAGAGTGCCGCTATCCTGCCGCTGCAATTTCAAGCCGTCGAGCGGCGATAGATCGTTGAGTTTCACGATCAGCGCGTCGCCGCCTTCCGCCGGCAGAAGCATCGTGTCTACCAGAGCGTCGATCCTCGCGGCCAGCTGCTCTGCGACGACGGGCGTTCCGGTGGCGGCGGCCAGATTGACGCCTGCGGCCAAGCCATCCGAAGGCGATACCGACACATTTGGAGGACCGCCCGCCGGAATTGTGACTCCGTCCCCGCGCGCGCCCGCTTTACTGGAACTGCGCTCCTCACTTGCCGGCTCGTCGTCCTCACCCTGACGCAGTTTCGGATGCGGCGCCTTGCTGTTTTCGTCTTTGCTCGGCTCATGGCGCTTCAAAGCGCTCCGGAACCGCGCAGCGGCATCGTCACCTGCGCGCGCATACGGAATTGCCGGCGGCGGATCGGCCTGCTTCACGGGCATGGGCACGGCGGGGATTTCGGTCATGTCGCCATTGCCGATGCGGCGCCACATTCGTCGTTGAGCGTGCGCTCGCGCCGTCGTTCCCGTTCGAGGCGATCGGCCGTATCGATAGCCTGAAGCAGGTCCGCCATGGCCCGTGTGCGCGCCTGCGATTTCGTCCAGAGCGTCAGCGCTTCATCCCGCGCCGTCTGCGCCGCGTCGCGAGCCGCGGTGAATTCGGTACGGCGGGTATATAAATCCTCGCGCCGCCGCAGCAGCAACTGCTCGCGCGCATCCGCAGTCTCGGCGAAACGAAGCCGCTCCGGGTTTGCGGCCATCTTGCGCCAGCGCGCCAGCGTCGCGATCCGCGTATCGATCCGGTCGATTTCCCGGTCCGCTCTCGCAACAGCCTCTTCGGCCTTCAATAGCGCCGCGCGCGCCTGGCGAAGGTTCGTCAAGGCCCGCCCTTCGCGCAGGCGCTGGAGAGCCGGCAGTTTCGCTGCTGCGGCGCTACGCGGATTCATCGCACGATCTCCCGCAGCGCCGCTTCCGTCGCTGCCGCATCGACCGTTTCCGTCATGGTCTGGCGCAGAAACGCGTCGATGGATGCTCGGCGTTCTATGGCGCGGTCGGCCAGCGGGTCGCTGCCGGCGCTATATTCGCCGACCTGAAGCAGAAATTCGATTTCCGCGTGTTTGGCGATGAGGGCGCGTACGTCTTGCGATGCGTGCGCCTGATCGGCGGACATGAGTCGCGGCGCGACGCGGCTGATCGAGTCGAGAACGTCGATCGCCGGGTAATGGCCGGCCTGTGCCAGCTTTCGGGACAGCGTGATGTGCCCGTCGAGTATGGAGCGCACCTCTTCGCCGACGGGATCATCGCCATCCTCGTCCTCCACCAGCACCGTGTAGAAGGCCGTCATCCAGCCTGACGCGTCGTTGCCAGCACGTTCGAAGAGGCGCGGCAGTTCGGCGAACACGGAGGGGGGAAAGCCGCGCCGAACCGGCGGTTCACCGACACTCAGACCGATTTCCCGCAAGGCGCGCGCGAACCGCGTCACGCTGTCCATCATCAGGCAGACATTGCGCCCCTCTGCGCGAAACCCCTCTGCAATGGCGGTCGCCGCGTGGGCGGCGCGGACCCGTTCCATCGCCGGCCGATCCGACGTAGCGACGACGACGACGGTCCGGTCCAGACC
>JBCCAC010000237.1:0-4310 GCA_039815015.1 Pseudomonadota bacterium
GCACTTGAATACCGAGGCCATCATTCTCGACGCACCGAAGCGTTTGGCGATGCGGGAAACCGCACTGACGCCGATGACGGCCACGGACGTTCAGGTCGACGTGCACTGGAGCGGGATCAGCACCGGCACGGAAAAACTGCTATGGACCGGCACGATGCCGGACTTTCCCGGCATGGGATATCCGCTGGTCCCGGGCTATGAATCGGTAGGACGTATCGTCGATGCCGGTGCGGATGCCGCGGGACGTATCGGCGACTGGGTCTTCGTACCGGGCGCCGATTGCTATCGCGATGCCCGCGGCCTGTTCGGCGGGTCAGCCGGAACGGTCAACCTGCCGTCCGCCCGTGCGCTCTCCATTTCGGAAACACTCGGCGTGGACGGCATTCTCTACGCGCTCGCGGCCACCGGCCTTCATGCCATTTCGCACGGCGCGGCGCCCGATCTGATCGTCGGTCACGGCGTTCTCGGCCGGCTCATCGCCCGCCTCAGCCTCGCTTCGGGCGCGCCGCCGCCGACGGTCTGGGAAACCAATCTGTCGCGCCAGAACGGGGCGGCGGGCTACCCCGTGATCCATCCCGGTGACGACGGCCGCTTCGATTATCGCAGCATCTACGACGTCAGCGGCGATGCCGGCGCGATCGGCGGCCTGATCGGGCGTCTGGCCAAGGGCGGCGAGCTCGTCCTGGCGGGATTCTACGACGAACCGATCCGCTTCGCCTTCCCACCCGCCTTTCAGCGCGAGGCGCGGCTGCGCGTCGCCGCGGAGTGGCAGGCGGACGACCTCGCCTCGGTCAACGCGCTCATCGAAACGGGCGCACTCGACCTGACCGGACTCATCACGAACGTGGAGCCGGCCGCGCGGGCGGACCGCGCCTACCCGGCCGCCTTCGGCGATCCGGATTGTCCGAAAATGGTACTCAACTGGAAAGAGGCGGCATGACCCTAGTCGACGTCGACCGGCTGCGCGACGAAGCGGCCCAGGATCCCGACCCGGTCCACACCGGCGAGGTGAAGACCGAAACGCAGGTCATCGCGATCTACGGCAAGGGCGGATCGGGCAAGAGTTTCGCGCTGTCCAACCTCAGCTACATGATGGCGCAGCAGGGCAAGCGCGTCCTGCTGATCGGCTGCGATCCCAAATCCGACACGACGTCGCTCCTGTTCGGCGGCAAGAGCTGTCCGACCATCATCGAGACCTCGTCGAAGAAGAAGCTCGCCGGCGAAGAGGTGGCCATCGAGGATGTCTGCTTCCAGCGCGACGGCGTCTTCGCGATGGAGCTGGGCGGTCCCGAGGTCGGGCGCGGCTGCGGCGGGCGCGGCATCATTCATGGCTTCGAGCTTCTGGAAAAGCTCGGCTTCCATGAATGGGGCTTCGATTACGTCCTCCTGGACTTCCTGGGCGACGTGGTCTGCGGCGGCTTCGGCCTCCCGATCGCGCGCGACATGTGCCAGAAGGTCATCGTCGTCGGATCGAACGACCTCCAGTCGCTCTACGTCGCCAACAATGTCTGCAAGGCGGTCGAATATTTCCGCAAGATGGGCGGCAATGTCGGCGTCGCCGGGATGATCATCAACAAGGATGACGGCACCGGCGAGGCGCAGGGATTTGCCAGCGCCGTCGATATTCCGGTCCTGACCGCGATCCCGGCGAACGAGGATATCCGGCGCAAGTCCGCCAATTACCAGATCATCGGTACGCCGGACGGCGAATGGGGCGGCCTGTTCGAGGAACTGGCGACGAACGTCGCCGAGGCCGGCCCGCGCCAGCCGAGGCCGCTGGAGCAGGACGAGCTGCTCTCGCTGTTCTCGCCCGAGGACACCGGCGGCAATATCGAGCTGGTACCGGCGACGCAGGCGGACATGCGCGGCGGCACGTTCGAAGAAAAGCCATCCCTCGAAGTGATCTATGACGAGGTCTGAGGCGTGACCGACCTGTCCCCACCCGCACCCGCACCTGATGCGCGCGCGCCCGACCGCCTCGATATGGCGCCGGCCGATAGCGGCAGCGGCTGCCATGGCGGCGCGGAAACGATGCGCGCCGCGGCGATCGAGGCCGGCAAGGGCGACGTCCTGGACCGGTTCGAGAAGGACTATCCGGTCGGCCCGCACGATCAGCCGCAGAGCATGTGCCCGGCCTTCGGATCCCTGCGCGTCGGCCTCAGGATGCGGCGGACGGCGACGATCCTGTCGGGCTCGGCCTGCTGCGTCTACGGCCTGACCTTCACGTCGCATTTCTACGGCGCGCGGCGCAGCGTTGGCTATGTCCCGTTCAGTTCCGAAACGCTGGTCACAGGCAAGCTGTTCGAGGACATCAAGGAGGCTGTCGAGCAGATGGCCGATCCCGAACTCTACGACACCATCGTCGTCACGAACCTGTGCGTTCCGACGGCGAGCGGCGTACCGCTGCGGCTGCTGCCGGATGCGATCAACGGCGTCCGGATCGTCGGGATCGATGTTCCGGGATTTGGCGTACCGACCCATGCCGAGGCCAAGGACGTCCTCGCCGGCGCCATGCTGAATTATGCGCGTCAGGAGGCCGAACAGGGGCCGGTCTCCTCGCCGAAGGAACGCGCCGACAAGCCTTCCGTCACGCTTCTGGGCGAGATGTTCCCTGCCGACCCCGTCGGCATCGGTCACATGCTGGCGCCGCTCGGTCTCGCCGCCGGGCCGGTCGTGCCGACGCGCGAGTGGCGCGAACTCTATACCGCGCTCGACGGCGCCGTCATCGCCGCGATCCACCCATTCTATACGGCCAGCGTCCGCGAGTTCGAGGCTGCAGGCCGTAAGGTCGTCGGCTCCGCGCCCGTCGGCCGCGACGGCACCGCCGCCTGGCTTTGCGCCATCGGCGAAGCGACGGGCGCGGGTGCCGACGATATTGCCGCCGCGCAGAATGCCATCCTGCCTGCCATTGACGGCGCGCTCGCCGGCGCGCCGATTTCGGGCCGCATCACGGTGTCGGGCTATGAGGGTTCCGAACTGCTGGTCGCCCGCCTGTTGATCGAAAGCGGCGCCGACGTGGCCTATGTCGGTACGGCCTGCCCGCGCACGCCATGGTCCGACCCGGACCGGGAATGGTTGGAGGCGAAGGGCGTCCGCGTGAATTACCGCGCCAGCCTGGAACAGGACATCGCGGCGGTCGACGCGTTCGAGCCCGACCTTGCCATCGGCACGACGCCGGTTGTGCAACACGCCAAGGCGAAGGCGACTCCGGCGCTCTATTTCACCAACCTCATCTCTGCGCGGCCGCTGTTCGGGCCGGCGGGCGCGGGCAGCCTGGCGCAGGTGGTCAATGCCGCCATGGCGAACCGGGACCGCTTCGCCAGGATGAAGGCGTTCTTCGCCGGCGTCGGCGAAGGCCATGCGAGCGGCATCTGGGAAGAGACGCCCACCGATCGTCCGAAGTTCAAGAAAAGATATGCGGCGCAGAATGCCATGGCGGCGAAGGCGGCCGAGGCGGTGGGGTCATGACGCTGATCCTCGATCATGATCGCGCAGGCGGCTATTGGGGTGCCGTCTACGCCTTCACCGCCGTCAAGGGCCTGCAGGTCATCGTCGACGGCCCCGTCGGCTGCGAAAATCTGCCGGTGACGTCGGTGCTGCATTATACCGATGGCCTGCCGCCCCACGAACTGCCCATCGTCGTGACCGGATTGGGCGAAGAGGAGCTCGGCAAGACCGGCACCGAAGGCGCGATGAAGCGCGCGTGGAGCTCTCTCGATCCCGACCTTCCCGCCGTCGTCGTCACTGGATCCATCGCCGAGATGATCGGCGGCGGCGTGACGCCCGAGGGTACCAATATCAAACGCTTCCTGCCGCGCACGATCGACGAGGATCAATGGCAGTCGGAGGATCGCGCCCTTTCCTGGCTGTGGACCGAATTCGGCCCGAAGAAAATGCCGAAGCCGAAGGCGCTGCAGGACGGCGACAGGCCGAAGGTCAATATCATCGGTCCCTCCTACGGCATGTTCAACATGCCCTCGGACCTTGCGGAGATCCGCCGCCTCGTCGAGGGGATCGGCGCCGAGGTGAACATGGTGTTCCCGCTCGGCAGCCATCTGGCGGACATTCGCCAACTCGCCGATGCCTCGGTCAATATCTGCATGTACCGTGAGTTCGGCCGCAATCTTTGCGAACTGCTGGAACGGCCCTATCTGCAGGCACCGGTCGGGCTCGACTCGACGACGAAATTCCTGCGCCGCCTCGGCGAAATGACGGATCTCGATCCGGAGCCGTTCATCGAGAGGGAAAAGCACACGACGATCAAGCCGCTCTGGGATCTGTGGCGCTCGGTAACGCAGGATTTCTTCGGC
>JBCCAC010000315.1:0-3246 GCA_039815015.1 Pseudomonadota bacterium
CGAGCGCTGGCTATCGCTGCTGGTGGGTGGCAGCTTGCACTCCAACACACTGCTGGCACCCGGCAGCGAGGTCATGCCGCTGGGGCAGCGCACGCAGATGGTTTGGGCGCGATTGGCATACGTGTCTGCACGGCAGGTGCGGCAGGCGATCTCGCTTTCCAGCCAGCTCTTGATGCTCGACTTCGGCTGCGCGCCGACTTTCGTCGCGACCGGCTGACCGTTTTTGAAGAGGATCATCGTCGGGATGCCCTTGATGCCGAAATTGGCAGCGAGTTCAGGGTGGTCGTCGGTGTTGAGCTTGGTGATCGCAACGCCGTCCATCTCGTCGGACAGTTCTTCGAGCGCCGGGGCGACCTGCTTGCACGGGCCGCACCAGGGCGCCCAGAAATCGATGAGGACGGGCTTGTCCGCGGCTTTGACTTCGCTTTCGAAATTATCGGGGGTGATCGCGGTGGTGGCCATGAAAACTCTCCTTCTTGGCCCTGAACATGGCGCGCCCGCCTGCTGCCCGCAAGCCAAGCGTTTCTTGGCCGTCGTGAAGCTGGAGGACGGCTAGCCCTTTAATTCGTACAGCCTCGGTCCCGCCGTGTAGAGCAGCGACGTCCTTATGCACCGTCCCGGAAAGATACGCGCCAGGGCGGCGGCATAGCGCGCCATCTGCGCCTCGTGCCGCTGCGGGATCGCCGCGGATGTGTCGGGAACGCTGCGATCGGTCTTGAAGTCGATGGCGTGGACCTCGTCCTTGCCGACCAGCAGCACGTCGACAGTACCGGCCACGACCTGATCGTCCACGATGGCCGACAGCGGCGCCTCCCGCAGCGCATCGGGGCCGAAAATGCCCGGATGCGCGTCCATGACGGCAAGAACCTCTGCGGCCAGCGCGTCCGCGTCGAATTCCGGACCATGCGTGCCGAGAAACCGGATGGCGGCGGCGCGGCGCGCATCCGGATCGAGATCGGGCAGGCGTTCGAACATCAGATGCATCAGCCGGCCGCGCTTTGCCGCACGTTCCAGCGCCGGTCCCGGCGGTGGCAGATTGCTGAGATCGTCGGGTGCCGATGGCGCGAGCGGACGCGGCGGACGCGCCTCGGGCGGCGCGGGTTCCGATGCCCAAGCGGGCATGATCGGGCGCGGCGTGCTGACAGGTGGTGAGACCGCGGGCGCCGCCGCCTCCCGGCCGCTGGCATGGCGCAGGCTGAATCCGTCCCAGGTCGGCGCGGCGATCTCCTCGGTCTCCAGCTCAGCCATCGCCGCGTGGATGATATCGTACCATGTCGTCACCTGGCGCCTGGCGGGCAGACCGCCGACGAACAGATAATCCTCCGCACGCGTCATGGCGACGTAAAGGAGCCGCAGGCTTTCCTGCCGCTCGCGCTCGGTTTCGGCTTCATAGGGGCCCGTCAGCATGTCCGGCAGCGCAGCCGCTTCGATGCCGTAAAGGGGGAGCGGGTCGTCGGCGTCCAGCACCAGATAGGGCGGCTTTCGTCCCTCGCCGTGCGTGCGGGCCGCATCCGCCATCACGACGATGGGCGCCTGCAGACCCTTGGCGCCATGTACAGTCATGATCCGGACCGCGGCGCTCGGCGCATCGGGATCGCGCTTGATGTCGATATCGTCCGCCGCCGCCAGCCAGTCGAGAAAGCCCTCCAGCGAGGGCGCCGCGACCCGCTCATAGGCGAGCGCCTGCGTCAGCAGTTCCTCCAGCGGATCGCGTGCCTCCTCGCCCAGCCGTTTCAGAAGCCGCGCCCGGCCGCCCAGCGGCCCGGACAGCACCGCTTCCAGAAAGTCATAGGGCGTGGTGAAATCCGCCATCGCCAGAACGGCGTCCAGCCATGCCCGCGCGCGCCGGGCCGCCTCGCCGTCCGCGCGTTTCAGCGCCAGCCACAACGTTTCCCGTTCGCCGCGTGGCTGCGCCAGCCCGTAAAGCTCGTCCTGCGACCAACCGAGAAATGGCGATACCAGCAGTTCGGCGAGCGTCAGATCGTCGTCCGGCTGCAGGGCGAACCGCACCAGCGACAGGCAGTCGCGCACGGCGAGCGGCGTCTTCAGCCTCAGCCTGTCCGCACCCGCGACCGGCACGTTCTCCGCATGCAGTGCCGCCACCAGCTCGCGCACCAGATCGCCGCGACTGCGAACGAGGATCAGTACGTCCTGTGGCTCGGCCGTGCGTCCGCGCGACGGAATGAAACGACGGTCACGCAGCCAGCCGCCGACCTCACCGGCGATGCGCCGCGCCAGCTCGCGCTCCGGGTTCTGGCGATAGTCTTCCGGAACCTCACCGTCGGCATCGGCAAGGCGCGGCCAGAGCGTTACCGCACCGGCGAGATCACGATGCGGCTCATGCGGTTCGAACGCGCGATCGACGCCCAGCGCCTCGGGCCCCAGCATCGCCAGCACCTGATCGACGACGGTCAGAATGGCCGGGACGGAGCGGAACGAGCGGTTCAGCCCGATCTCTTCCAATGGATTGCCCGCGGCCCCGGCGCGCCCGGCGGTGCGTTCCCGCGCGCGGCGGAACTCGGCCGGGTCGGTGCCCTGAAAACCGAAGATCGCCTGTTTGAAGTCGCCGACGGCGAACTGCGTGCGGCTGCCCTCCTCGGAACGGCCGGCCCCGGCGAAGAATTCCTCGACCAGACCGTCAACGATGCGCCACTGCGCGGCGTTGGTGTCCTGCCCCTCGTCGACGAGAACATGGTCGATGCGCTGGTCGAGCTTGTAGAGCACCCAGGCGGCGTCGATCCGTGACAGGAGCGCCGCCGCATCCTCAATCAGATCGTCATAATCGAGTGCGCCGAGACGCGTCTTGGCCGCCTCATATTCGGCGGACAGCGCACGGCCGACGCGCAGATGCAGGCCGGCGATCTCCGCAAGGGACAACCGCCGATGGAGGTCGCGCAACGGCGCCACGCGGTCGGCGGCATCCAGAAGCTCGGTCTCGACCTTTTTCATGTTGCCGAAGGGCTTGCCGGTCCCGTCGGCCGTGAACACCGATCTGAACAGCAGGTCGACGCGCGCCGCCCGCTCGTCTGCCGCTAGCAGCAGCCATTCCGACAGCGTGTCCAGCCTGGCGATACCGGTCTTCGTGCTCCAGGCCGACAGCGCCTCGGCATAGCGATCGAGTGCCGGCAGCAGGCCTGGATCTTCGGAGATCGCCGCCGCCATGATCTCGGGCGCGGCGCCATGCGGTAAATCGAGCAGGCGGCTCACCGCCGCCGCGACCGCCCCGTCGCCACCCAGCCGTCGCAG
>JBCCAC010000418.1:0-1907 GCA_039815015.1 Pseudomonadota bacterium
CAGCCATGACATCGACATTATAGGTCTCGCGGACGGTTCGTATGCCAGCGTCCGCGGCGCTGGCGAGTATTTCTGGATGGCGCGCCAGATATTCCAGCCTTTCCGTTACCTTATGTTGTGCATGATCCTCCATGTAGAGAAGCGGAGCGGTTTTCCGCACGAGATCCTGCTCGGTTCCGTCCGCCGGCCCGCAAAGCACCGGAATGCCCCTCGCGAGCGTTTCTTGGATAAACAATCCCCCAAGCCCGGGCATCACGCCAAGATGCGCGTCCGCCATGATCCCGCGTTTCGCCGAGTCATCGTAGACGGGGCCGTGGAACGTCACGCGATCATCGATCCCGAGCTTGGCCGCGTGGGCTTGCAGATTATCGAGAGCCGGTCCGCCGCCGATGATGTCGAGGTGCCAGGGCACCGCCGCATCCGCGATGGCGGCCAGAAGCCGATCGATCCGTTTGTGCGGCTCCAGCCGGCCGACACTCAGAAGCCGCATGGGCGTGTCTTCGGTGAAGGCGTCCGGAAATGTCCTGGGATGATCGGCGACCTGATCGCGCGTGACTGTCGAGTTCGGTGCGATGGTACTCGATCGACGAAACCTCGGGTCAATCGCGTCCTGGCCCCACTGGCTGTAGAGGATGAAGCCGGCGGCGTTGCCGCGCAGCACGCGAAGAAAAGGTTCGACCAGGAAGCGAAGCCGCGACCTGCGTTTGCCGAGAATATGCGGACCGAGCGACCATAGGAGATAAGGCGTGCCGGTTCGAAACTTATGGTACACGACCAATAGATTGGCGGGAAGGCCAATAAGGTCTTCGGTCACGATCGCGACCGGATCGAGGTCTTTGAGCGCAGCCAGCAATCCTTTCGGCAGCGCGGTCTTCTCGCCGGATATGTCCGGCGCCTTCGCGGATAGTCGTATGTGCGCGCCAAGCTCCAGCAGACGAACGCCGGGGATCGGTGACGAATGGCCTTTTTCGTCGGCCGTGATGACGGCCAGGCGATATCCGCGCGCCTTGATCCGCTGGGCGAGCATCTCGTAAAAACGTCGCCGGTACGCAAATACGGTGCGATAATAGATAACGATCCATCGATCGGCTTCGCTGGACAAAGTGCTTCCGTTCAATAGATGAAACCGAACGAGGTGCTGTCGAGCGATCCGTGATCGGTAGCTGCGCGCGGACATACAAATCGCCGCAACCGTTATCAACGCAGAAGTTTGGGGCAGGGCGTGACACGAACGCAGATGAGAAGGTCGCTTCGACAGCGAATTCGCAAGTTTGGTTTCGACATCGTTCCGTGGACCAGAACCCATCCCATGAAGGCGCTCGACCAGGAAATTCAACGTCATGGCATAACGACCATCTTGGACGTCGGCGCAAACCGGGGCCAGTTCGCTCGCCATATGCGCGATTACGGGTATCGGCAGACGATGCATTCATTCGAACCGTTGCCGGATGCGCTCGCTCAATTGGAGAAGGAGGCGGCGGATGACCCGGACTGGCACGTTCATTCGTTCGCCCTGGGCAAGGCCGACGAACGCAGGCGGTTCCACATCGGCATGAACGACCAGACGAGTTCCCTGAAGCCCGCCGTGAAGGACATGCGGCATCACATCGATGCCATGGTGGTGGCCAAGGAAATCGATGTCGACGTCAGGCGCCTGGACGACGTTGCCGCGGGTCTCGGTGTCGATCTTGCGCGCAGCTTCATGAAACTGGATGTTCAGGGCGCGGAACTGGACGTTATCGAAGGCCTGGGGAGCCGTATGGTCGAGGTTCCGCTCATTCAGATGGAAACGGCGATCGTACCGGCCTATCAAGAGGAAACGCGGTTGACGACGATGCTGGACTGGTTCGCCGAAGGCGGATGGCACGTGATCGGCATTCGGCCTGGCTTTTTCGAGCCGCGCACCG
>JBCCAC010000033.1:0-12201 GCA_039815015.1 Pseudomonadota bacterium
GGGAGTTGCGCTCGTGATGGTCGTCTCGACACGCTGCCGCAATTCGCGCTCACGCGGGAAGCCGGGGTGGTCGCGCAGGAAGGCCGTAAATTCCGCCAGCGTCGGCTGCACATTCGGGTCGAGAAGCCGCTCCCACGTCGCGATCACCACAGCCGCGGGTTTCGCGATGGGCTCCCGTGTCGGCGCGGCGGGGGCCGTCGTGACCGACACGGGAGCCGGCGTCGCCGTGGTCGCACCGCCGGACTGCAGCATGGCCATGACCGGCAGTGCGATTGCCATCGCCGTGATGCCGGCACCGATCAAAAGGCGGGAAGGGGTGGACATGAATTCTTCAGCCTCCATAGGGGTCGGACGTAGCGGATCGGCGTTCTCGATATGCGGACACCGCCATGATATTCACCCGTTCAACGCTCATGAACGCAAAAGGTTGGGATTTGATTTGGCCTTCAATCTTCATGGTCATTTCTTCGGCTCAATGCCTGCGCTCGTTACCCCGTTTGCGGGCGAAAGTGTCGATTACGAGACGCTCGACGCTTTGGTGGAATGGCAGATCGAATCCGGTTCGGCGGGGATCGTCCCGTGCGGCACCACCGGGGAATCGCCGACCCTGTCGCTCGATGAGCATCATGACGTCGTTCGCCGCGTCGTTACTCAGGTTGCGGGACGCATACCGGTCATCGCTGGTGCCGGGTCGAACGACACTGCGACCGGCCGTGCGCACATTCGCGAGGCCGCAGACGCCGGTGCGGACGCGGTTCTCGTCATCACGCCCTATTACAACCGCCCGGACCAGGCCGGGATTTATGCCCATTTCAGCGCGATCGCCGAGGCTTCGGACCTTCCGGTCATCCTTTACAACGTGCCGGGACGGACCGTCTCAGACGTCCTGCCGGACACGGTGGCCAAATTGGCGACGATCCCGAACATCGTCGCGATCAAGGATGCGTCCGGCGACGTGACGCGCGTGACGCAGGCAATGGCATCGTGCCCCGATGATTTCACGGTCCTGTCCGGCGCCGATGAATTGACGCTCCCCATGATGCTGCTCGGGGCTCGCGGTGCGATTTCCGTCACGGCGAACGTCGCGCCGCATCTGTGCGCCGACATGATGATAGCCTGCCGCGACGCGCGCTGGGCGGAGGCGCGCGCGCTGCACGACCGGCTTTATCCGCTTCACATGGCGATGTTCGCTTCACCGAGTCCCGCGCCGGTCAAATATGCCATGAAGCGGCTGGGCCGCCTGCCGGCGGACGGCGTGCGCCTGCCCATGGTCGATTGCGATGCGGATGCGCGGCGGGCGATCGATGCCGCTCTGGCACATGCCGGCCTTGCCTGATGGCCCCCAGTCCCGACAAGCAGAAGACGATCGCGGAGAACCGCAAGGCGCGTTACGAATATAGCGTCGAGGACGTGGTGGAAGCCGGTATCGTGCTTCATGGTACGGAAGTGAAATCGCTGCGCAGCGGCAAATCCACGATCGGCGAAGCTTATGCCGAGGTGCGCGACGGCGAAGCCTGGCTCGTCAACGCGAACATTCCCGAATATTCGCACGGCAATCGCCAGAACCATGAACCGAAACGCCCGCGCAAGCTGCTGTTGAAGCGGCGTCAGATCGACCGCATGGGCGGCGCCATTCAGCGGCAGGGTATGACATTGGTCCCGCTCAGCCTTTATTTCGACTCGAACGGCCGCGCGAAGGTCGAACTGGCGCTCGCCAAAGGCAAGCAGCTGCATGACAAGCGCGCCGCGACGAAAGAGCGGGAGTGGAAGCGTCAGCAGGCGCGGTTGCTGCGCGACCGGGGATAGGGTGCGGATGCGAAAATGCCGCGGCTCCGGCCGGGTCGCGGCGCTCGGGCACCCCTTCAAGTTAGCTGCCGGACTTCATAAATTGGTGACGTAACGCAGCAATAATGCTGATATCGTGAAACGTGGACGCGGAATGAAAGGAGGCGAGCGGGCAATGCCGATCAAACGCCTCGCCGCGATCATGAAGCGCTACGCGCCGGCGCGAGAGACGCTGCTCGGAAACCGGTTTCTGCGTCCGGTCGCCGATTATCTGGGCGATCCGAACGTCTGGCATTTCAACCGGCATTCGGTGGCGCGCGGGGTCGCGCTCGGACTGTTTCTCGGGTTCGCCATTCCCATCGGGTTCCAGATCTTCGTCGCCGCCCTGATCGCCGTGTCGACAAGAGCGAACATCGCGGTCGCGGCGCTGTTCACGGGCGTCTCGAACCCGATCACGGCCATTCCCATCTATCTGGGCGCCCTCAAGACCGGAGATTGGCTGCTCGGACGCGATCCGACGATGCTGATGGGTGGTACGAGCGTCACGGACATCATCCGCGACGCGCCGGTGCCGACGATCATAGGTTGTATCTTCCTCGGCGCCATTTCGGCCTCGGTCGGGTTCCTGACCATCCATTTCCTGTGGCGCTACTGGATCACGCAGCGCTGGGCGGCGCGGCTTGCGAGACGGCGCCGCTCGGCCTAACCCGCCAAACATGTCCGATACGCCCGATCGCCCCGGTTACCGCGCCAAACTCGTCGAAACGAAGCAGGCCTGGGCGCGTGCCGGCCGGCTTCTGACCGGAAAGACGGGAACGCATGGCGTCGACAGATTGCCGCCGGGCCAGCGCCTCGTTGAAAACTGGCCGGTTCTCGATCTCGGGATCCAGCCCGATGTGCCTAAGGCCGACTGGCGGCTGAAGGTCGACGGTCTCGTCCAACACGAACTGGAATGGGACTGGCCGGCGCTTCTGGACGCGCCTCAGGTCGAGATGGTCTCCGACGTCCACTGCGTGACGCAATGGTCGCGATATGACAATCGCTGGACGGGCGTTACGACGCGACACCTGGCATCGCAGGCCTCACCGGCAACGGAGGCCACGCACGTTTTTCTTGCCAGCTATGACGGCTACACGACGAATTTGCGGATCGAGGACTTCCTGGACGAGGACTGCCTGCTCGCGCATGCGCATGACGGCGAGCCGATCACGCGCGAACATGGCGGCCCGGTTCGCCTCGTCGTTCCGCGTTACTATTTCTGGAAAAGCCCCAAATGGCTGAAGCGCATCACCTTCGCCAACGCCGATAAACCCGGCTTCTGGGAAGAGCGCGGCTATCACAATATTGGCGATCCATGGCTTGAACAGCGCTACGATTAGGCGCACATGGCGATCCCGGCGTCGGGGAGTGGCGCAGCCCGGTAGCGCATCTGCTTTGGGAGCAGAGGGCCGCAGGTTCGAATCCTGTCTCCCCGACCATCATTCTTCCATTCCGCAGCGGACCAATCCCGTCCATTTCGGCGGTAATATTCAACAGATTATGGAGCCATGATCTTGGCACAGACCGAACGGCCGGCGCAGGCGCATGATAAGGCCGCGGTACGCTATGATGCGGGTGAAAAGCGCGCCTATTTGACGGCCTCGGAAGCGCTTTGCGACGATCTGGTACCGCTTCTCAACAGTCTGGAAATGAAACCGGAATTCCTGTCGGCGGAACGTCTGTTCGGCAGCGATTAGGACCGGGCGATCCTGGATGCCGGGCCGGTCGTCGTCGAACTTGCCACGATCATGTGCGATCGCCCGCTGGAGGATGCGCGTGCGGACCTCTTCGCGCTGGCGCGGCGAAACCCGGTCTTCGCCATTTTGGATTCAGCTTCGGTGGACGCAATTGCTCCCCTTCTGGATGTGTCGTTCCTGGAACTTCTGTTTTGGCCGGAAGGGAGGGAGACCCTGATGCAGGCGCTGCAACAACTTCAACTGTCCGAACGGGCGTCGGAACAGCTTCGACGCGAAGGACAGGTCGACATTGACGGCCTGCGTACGGAAGTGGAGCGTATTGCACGCACCCTGAGCGCCCTCGTCGAGCATCCGGCACCGCCGCAGCCCGTTTCGACTGGCAGGACACCGGCGGAAAGCGGCCGGATGTTGCGGGACATCGTTCGAAAGCGCCGTGCGCGGGCGAATTTCTTTCCTGCCGAATTGTTCGCCGATCCGGCCTGGGACATCCTTCTCGACTTGGCGGCCGCCCGGCACGAAGGCATGCCGGTCTCCGTATCCAGCCTGTGTATCGCCTCGGCGGTTCCGACCACGACGGCGCTGCGCTGGATCAAGGCTCTGACCGAAGCGCAGCTTCTTCAGAGGGTGCCGGATCCGGACGATGGCCGTCGCAGTTTCGTCTCGCTGACCGAACAGTCGGCTGAATCGATGGAACGCTATCTGGATATCGCCGGCTAAACGCTTCTCGCAGCCCCCGATATGACGGTGATCTTTTATGACGGCGGCCGTCAAAACGGCATGATGCGCCGTTTCTTGGTGAAGTTCAGATACCCGACATTGGCGCCCAGCCTGACGCCGACGCCAAGCTTTACCGGCACGACGGCGACATCGTCGCGTTGCAGAAAGTTCGCCGTGAAGCCGCCAACGACATAGACCTTTCCTTCGGCAGCCGGATAGCGGCGATAGAGGTCTTCGGTGTCGTAAAGGTCGTAGACAAGCGTAAAGACACGGTTCGCGTCGCCGCCAAGGTCGAGGCCGATCGAGGGGCCGGTCCAGTAGACTTCGCGCTCGCCCTCGACGCGATGATAGAGCGTGCCGGCTCCATAGCGCAGCCCTATACCGATCGCGCCAGACCCTTCACGGCCTACAATATAGGCGGTGGGCTCGCCGCGCTCGTCGACGATGTCCTCGATCAGCTTGGCGAGACCCTTGGCGCCCTTGCCGAAGACGGACTCGGCCGCTTCCAGAACCGACTGCTCATCATAGGCGCCGTCATCGGCAGCCGCGCCGGTCGCTGTATCGGCAGGCTGCGTATTATCGGGCGAGGGTGCGGTCGACGCGGCCGTTTCCTGAGAAGCGCCTGCCGTCGACGGCGACGAGGCATCATTGCTGGTGGCACAGGCTGACAGCAGCATCGCCGCCGCGACCAGCGTCGATGAACCGAGGCGATCGAGTCCGCCCATATTGCGCTAGCTCCTCTTTTCTCGCCAACCTGTCCGGTTCATCCGGCGCGGCGGCGTGCTTCCTGTACCGGGATGTGCGCGACAAGTCCCTTGCGAACTCAGCCGAGCCGTGCTCAAACCTACCAAAAGCGCGAGACAGCGCATATGATAGTTTTCCGGGGAGGAGAGCGGCGAATGCCGACAACTGCGGCTACGATCCAGAAGGTATCCATACGCTCGGCGCAGGACATATTGCCGGCAGCCAAAGCGCTGGCGGCCGAATTCGAGCGGGTGCTGCCCGGCTGGTGGGTCGCGCCGACGGCCAACATCGCTTCGAAGGCGCCGATGGTCGACGAAAATGGCGATATGCTCGCCCTTACCGTGTTTGGATTTTCCGAAGAGACCGAAAAGGGGTGGGAGGAAAGCCGCATCGCGCTGCATTCGCCCGTCCATCGCGCCTGCCGCTATGAGAGCGAACCGTTCTGGGTCAATGACGAGGGGTTTCGCACCGCGCAGCACAACCCCTATCTGGATGACATCGATACCGGCAATTTCGTGAAGCGCGCACAATGTCATGCCTGCCTGGCGTTCCCCGTGCATCTGCCGTTCGGCGTCATCGGCGCCGTCTTCTGCGGCCCGGAAGATCAGGATGAGACGGACCTGCAATCCGCGTTCGAGGCGCATGCCGACATATTGAACGTCTATGCCCACCGCATGATCGCCGGCTATGTGAAGGTCTCGCGCACGCGCCAATGGCTGCCGACGGATTGTCAGCTGACGAAGCGTGAGGTCGAATGCCTGCGCTGGGCGTCCATCGGCAAAACCGACAAGGAAATCAGCCTGATCCTGTCGCGCAGTCATGCGACGGTCAGATTTCACATTCAGAATGCCGGTGAGAAACTGGATGCGGTCAACCGCAGTCAGACCATCTTCAAGGCCGGCCAGCTCGGTTATCTCGGCCTCGCCGCCTGACCATCATCCGTACGACATAAATGGCTGTGTTCGCGGCGGGCCAGTCTCCGTTCATATTGCCATGTGTTACATGATGGTCAGTCTACGCTAAGCTGACGCGATCATGGTCGAGAACATCATTACCGAAGCGCCGGGTTTCGATAGCCGCCGCAAACGTGTGCGCCGGCGGTTGAGCCGGTTTTCCGGACGCATCGATCCCGGATTCCGGATGGAGTTGCTGTTCGGTATCGCGGCCGTCGCCGGCGGCGTCCTCGGATATCTGGTGCTGGGCGGCCGGGTCGAATTCGGCAATGACGGGCCGATGGGCCGCACGCTGCTGCTGCTCATGATCGTGCTACCGCTCATGGGGTTGTCGATCCTCGTCGCGCGGCGCATTTCCCTCGTCCTTCTGCGGCGACGCGAGGGTTTGACGGGTGCGCGCATGCACGCGCGACTGGTCGGACTTTTCGCTGGCCTTGCCGCCGTGCCGACCCTGCTGGTCGTCGTTTTCGCATCACTGCTGTTTCAGACCGGCACGCAATTCTGGTTTTCCGATCGCGCCCAGACCGTGCTGATCAATGCCGAAGAGGTCGCCCAGGCCTATGTCGAGGAAAATCGCGACCGTATCCTTGCCGATTCTATCGCGACCGGTGGCGACCTTGCGCAATATGCCAATGAATATGGCATTGAAGAACAATTGTTCGCCGACGGCCTCAGCTGGCAACTCGCCGCGCGCAATCTCGACGAGGCCGTCGTCTTTCGCCTGTCTGCCGGTGAACGCCTGCAGCTGATCGCGGAAAGCGCCGGCGCGGACGGGCTGGGACCGACCCGTGTCCTTTCCGAGCGGCTGAGCGACGATGTCCTGGAACGCGCGGCCACCGGAGAGGCCGTCATATTGAACGGACGCAGCGACCGGGTCGAAGCCGTGGTGCGGGTCGGTGCGCCGGGCGGTGCCTATCTCTATGCCAGTCGTGCGGTCGATCCGGGCGCGGTCCAGGCTGCCGACCGGGCCGCCGGAGCACGGTCTGAATATGCGACGCTGCTGGCGAACAGTCGCGATCTTCAATGGCGGTTCAATGTCCTGCTGGGCGCCGTTGCCATCCTCGTCATTGCGGCGGCGATTCTGTCGGCGCTCTGGCTCGCAAACCGCCTGACCGCGCCCATTGCGCGCCTTGCAGACGCCGCCAGTCGCCTAGGCGAGGGGGACCTCGCCGCCCGCGTTCCGGTGCGGGGCAATCCGGACGAGCTCGCCAGTCTCGCCCGCACGTTCAACCAGATGGCACGCCAGCTCGAAAATCAGACGGATGCCCTCATTACCGCGAATGCGGCCGCGGAAGAGCGGCGCGGTTTCGTCGAGGCCGTCATGAAAGGCGTCTCTGCGGGCGTCGTATCGGTCGCCTCTGACGGCCGGATCGAGTTCGTTTCGGCGGCGGCCGAAGGATTGCTTCAGCTCGACGAGCCCAGCCTGCTCGGACAGAGGCTAGGCGAAGCGGTCCCGCATTTTGCCGACCTTTTCAGTCGTGCCGTCCAGACGGGATCGGCACAGGGCGAAGTCGGTATCGACCGCGACGGCGAAGCGCAGATCCTGCTGGTGAACGCGCTGGCCGTTCCCGGCGGTGCGCACGGCTATGTCCTGACCTTCGACGACGTGAACCAGCGCCTGTCCGACCAGCGCCGTGCGGCCTGGGCGGACGTCGCCAGGCGGATCGCGCATGAGATCAAAAACCCGCTGACGCCCATCCAGCTGTCGGCCGAACGGCTGCAGCGCCGCTTCGGCGATCAGCTGGAAGCGGATGACGAGCTGTTTCGCAAGCTGACGGGGACGATCGTACGACAGGTCGGCGATCTGAGGCGGATGGTCGACGAATTTTCGTCCTTCGCGCGCATGCCGAAGCCGGTGTTCCGGGAGGAATCCCTGCGCGAGATCGTCCGTCAGGCGATGTTCCTGCAGGAAGTCGGCAATGCCGACATCAGCTACCGCCTGGATGCGCCCAAGGATCTGCCGCCATTCATATGCGACCATCGGCAGATCTCGCAGGCGCTCACCAATCTGATGAAAAACGCCGCCGAGGCCTTGGCAGGCGGGGAAGGGGTGCCGCCGACCGAGGCGCCGGAGATCGACGTCAAACTTGCACTCACGGACGACATCCTGACCCTGTCCGTCTGCGACAATGGCCCCGGTCTGCCGGAACATTTGCGCGACCGGGTGACGGAACCCTATGTGACGACGCGCACCAAAGGCACCGGTCTCGGCCTCGCCATCGTCAGCAAGATCGTCGAGGACCATGGCGGCACGATGACCATAGACGGCGGGTGCGGCGAGGCGTCCGGCGCATGTTTCGAAATGCGTTTCGACCTTGCAACGACACTAGAGGTGGATAGCGCGGGACAGGACATGGACGCCGTCACAGCAGGAGGCAACTGAACGGATGGCTCTCGACATTCTGGTGATCGACGATGAAACCGACATTCGCGAGCTCGTCTCTGGCGTATTGGAAGATGAGGGGTTCGAGGCGCGCACCGCCAGCAACAGCGACGAGGCGCTGGCGGCCGTTGCCGAACGGCGGCCGTCTCTCGTCATTCTGGACGTCTGGCTTCAGGGATCGAAGCTGGACGGGATCGAGCTTCTAGACGAGCTGAAACAGCGGGATTCCTCGCTGCCGGTCGTCATCATCTCCGGTCATGGCAATGTCGAAACCGCCGTCGCCGCCATCAAGCGCGGCGCCTATGATTTTATCGAGAAGCCGTTTCAGGCCGACGAATTGCTGCTGACCGTCGAACGCGCGACGGAAGCCGAACGGTTGCGGCGCGAGAATGAAGAACTGCGCGAACGTGTCGGCGTAGAGCAGGATCTTACCGGCAGCAGCCCGGCGATCGCGAATGTACGCGCGACCTTGCAGCGGGTGGCACAGACGAACAGCCGCGTTCTGATCGACGGGCCGCCGGGATCCGGCAAGGAGATTGCGGCACGGCTCCTTCATGGCTGGTCGCACCGCTCGCGCGGCGCGTTCATCACCGTATCGGCCGCGCGGCTGCATCCCGACCGCATGGAAGAGGCGCTGTTCGGGGTCGAGGACGAGGTCGGTACCAATCGGGTCGGCTTTTTCGAGCAGGCCCATGGCGGCACGCTGTTCCTCGACGAGGTCGCGGACATGCCCCT
This sequence comes from Pseudomonadota bacterium, assembly GCA_039815015.1. Lineage (GTDB taxonomy): Bacteria > Pseudomonadota > Alphaproteobacteria > Sphingomonadales > Sphingomonadaceae > Pacificimonas. The sequence goes on from JBCCAC010000033.1 coordinate 9,054, forward strand.
GACGACACAGGGAAAGATCCTGCGGGTTCTAACCGACCAGATCTTCACGCGTGTCGGCGGCACACGGCCCGTGCGCGTCGACGTTCGCGTCGTATCGTCGACGGCGCGCGATCTGGCGGTCGAGATCGCCGAACGACGGTTTCGCGAGGATCTGTTCTACCGGCTGGCGGTCGTTCCCATCACGATGCCGTCTCTTGCGGACCGGCGCGCGGATATCGAGCCGCTGGCGACGGAGTTTCTGTCGCAACTCGCGACGACCCGCGGTATTCCGACCCCGACGCTCACCGAAGATGCGCTCGCGACGTTGCAGGGGCACGATTGGCCAGGGAACGTCCGTCAGCTACGCAATATCATGGAGCGCGTTCTGATCCTGGCGCCTGTCGGTAGCCTGAAGCGGATCGAAAGCGCAAACCTGCCCCCCGACATTCTCCAGAGCCCGACGGAAATGGTGCGCGGCGATCCGGACAAGTCGATCATGGGGTCGCCGCTACGCGAAGCGCGCGAGGCCTTCGAGCGCGAGTATCTGCGCATCCAGATCCGCCGTTTTTCCGGTAATATCAGTCGCACCGCGACGTTCATCGGCATGGAACGCTCCGCCCTCCACCGGAAATTGAAGGCGCTGCGCCTAGGTGACGCGGCAGAAGAGGAACGAAAGGACTAGGGAAGGGTTGGACAAACGTGGGAAATGCCCACATGGCGCGATAGCTGCTCGAACATAGAAAGCGGAGTCGATGGCAGACAGGCAGAACAACCTTCAGGACACGTTTCTAAACGCCATCCGCAAGGCCAAGATGCCGGTGACGATGTTCTTGGTGAACGGCGTCAAGCTGCAGGGCAATGTAACCTGGTTCGACAATTTCTGCGTTTTGTTGCGGCGCGACGGCCAGTCGCAGCTGGTCTATAAACACGCTATCTCGACCGTCATGCCATCCGGCACGGTACAGATGTTCGCGGATGAAGAGCCGCAGGACGAGGCCTGACATTTCAACCCTGACCGACGATGTCAGCGGTCGCGCCTATGGCGCAAGATCGCTCGTCATCCTGCCGGACCTTTCCCGCAACGCCAATCCGCGCGATCCGGAAGCCCGCCTGGAAGAGGCGGTCAATCTGGCGAGCGCTATCGAACTCGACGTCGTCCAGAGTGACATCATCCGCGTCCGCGCGCCGCGTCCGGCAACGCTGTTCGGCAGCGGACAGGTCGACGCCATCAAGGCTGCTGCTGCGGCGGAAGATGCCGAACTAGTGGTCGTTGACGGCGGACTTACGCCCCTGCAGCAGCGCAATCTGGAAAGTGAAATCGGCGTCAAGGTTATCGACCGCACCGGCCTGATCCTGGAAATCTTCGGCGAACGGGCGGCGACGCACGAAGGGCGATTGCAGGTCGAACTCGCCCATCTCGAATATCAGGCCAGCCGGCTGGTCCGGTCGTGGACCCATCTGGAACGGCAGCGCGGCGGATTCGGCTTTCTGGGCGGTCCGGGGGAAACGCAGATTGAGACCGACCGCCGCCTGATCCGCGAACGCATGGCCCGTATTCGCCGAGAACTGAAGGACGTTCGGCGCACGCGAGGCCTCCACCGGGACCGCCGCCAGCGCGCGCCCTATCCTGTCATCGCTCTGGTCGGTTACACCAATGCCGGAAAATCGACGCTGTTCAACCGTTTGACCGGCGCGACGGTGATGGCGGAAGACCTTTTATTCGCGACGCTGGATCCGACGATGCGGGCGATCGAACTTCCGGGGATGGACAAGGCCATCCTGTCCGACACGGTCGGCTTCATCTCCGATCTGCCGACGGAACTGGTGGCCGCGTTTCGCGCGACGTTGGAGGAGGTTTTGGAAGCCGACTTGATTGTGCATGTGCGCGACATCGCCCATCCCGACAGCCAGGCGCAGGCGGACGATGTGCGCGCGGTTCTGGCCGGTCTGGGCATTGCGGAAAATGGCGACACGCCGACGATCGAGGTTCTGAACAAGATCGATCTGCTATCCGATGAAGAGCGCGCGGCGTTGCAAGCGTCGGCGGATCACATCGCGATCTCGGCCGCGACGGGGAAGGGGATCGATACGTTGCGGCAGGTGCTCGCCGATCGTCTGCAGGCGGACGCAACAACGGAAATCTACCGCCTGCCCGTCACCGACGGCGAACCGATTGCGTGGCTGGAAGCGAATGGCGACGTCGTATCCCGCGATCTGGAGGGCGAGACCATGGCGATGACCGTACGGTTGTCGGCTCTCGATCATGCGCGATTTCGTTCGCTGCACCAGTAGAGCGCCTGCCTCGATTAGTCGGTCGATGACGCTGCGGTTGCTTCCGCTGCCTTCGCAGCATTCCAGAGATCCTCGAGTTCATCGGCCGACAGGTTCGACAGATCGTCGCGGGCGGCAGCTTCCACATGACGAAAGCGGCGCTCGAACCGGTCATTGGCGGTTCTGAGGACGACTTCGGCATCCTCGCCGAGATGGCGGACATAATTCACCGCGGCAAACAGAAGATCGCCAGCCTCGTGAAGCCGTGCCGCAGCATCCTTTGCAGCATCCAGTTCCTGCAATTCCTCCAGTATCTTCGCGCGCGGTCCGGCGGCGTCCGGCCAGTCGAACCCTACCCGCGACGCGCGTTTCTGGAGTTTCTGAGCGCGCATGAGCGCGGGTAGGGCGCGTGCAACGCCGTCCAGGGCACCGCTCGGACCGCGCTCCGCCGCTTTCATCTCCTCCCAGGCCGTCGTCTGCGCCGCCGCGTCCTTGACCGTATCATCGGCGAAAACGTGCGGATGACGGGCGACCATCTTGTCGGCGATCGCCGTCACGACATCGGTAAGATCGAAGGCCTGTTCCTCCTCGGCCATGCGCGCGTGATAGACGGTCTGCAGCAGCAGATCGCCAAGCTCGGCCTTCAACGCATCCCGATCGCCGGTTTCGATCGCATCCGCGACTTCATAAGCCTCTTCGATCGTGTACGGCGCTATGGAGGCGAAATCCTGCTCCAGATCCCACGGACATCCCGTACCAGGTGTTCTGAGCGCTGCCATGATATCGCGCAAACGCACCATGGCCGCGCCGAGTGAAGCAGGTTTGGTCATCGCTCGGTATGCGCCCGATCAATGGACCCGGCGGGCATCATAGCTCGCCCAGAAGATATCGTCCTGCA
>JBCCAC010000090.1:0-8042 GCA_039815015.1 Pseudomonadota bacterium
AATTTTCACGCGGATACGGAAACCAGTTTCCTCGGCACGACTGTTCCTGCCGGTACGGATGCCCCGAATTCGCTTAGGATCGCGCTCGATGCGCTGTTCGCACATCCGAACGTAGGACCGTTCTTTGCCAAACAGATGATCCAGCGTCTGGTGACGAGCAATCCGTCGCCGGCCTATGTCGAGCGCGTCGCGAGTGTCTTCAATGACAATGGCCAGGGCGAGCGCGGCGATATGGGCGCGACGTTCAAGGCGATCCTCCTCGATCAGGAGGCGCTCAATCCGAACCGGCTCGCCGATCCGTCGTTCGGTAAGGTGCGCGAGCCGATGCTGCGGCTGATCCAATGGGGCCGGACGTTCAAGGCGAATTCGCCCAGCGGCCAGTGGCTCGTCGCGGATCTGTCGGATTCCGCAACGCGCCTCGGCCAGTCGCCGATGCGCTCGCCATCGGTCTTCAATTTCTACAGACCAGGATATGTCCCGCCGAATACGGCCATCGCGGCGAACGATCTGGTCGCGCCGGAATTCGCGATCGTCAACGAGAGCTCGATCGCAGGCTACGTCAATTTCATGGAGCGGATGATCGAGGGGCGTGGCTGGCAACTGGGCGATGTCAGGGCGGACTACACGTCGGAACTGAATCTCGTCGATGACATCGACGCGCTTCTCGAGCGGATCGATGTCCTGCTGACCGGCGGTCAGCTGCGCGCCTCGACGCTTTCGACCATCGCCTCCGCGCTCAGCGCCACTTCGCTCGACGAGACGAGCAGTGAGGAAGACCGCCTGCGCCGCGTCCACACCGCCATCCTCCTGGTCATGGCTTCGCCTGACTATCTGGTTCAGAAGTAAGAAGGGCCGACTATCATGAACATCAGCAAGATGAGCGAGATTTCGCGCCGCAACTTCCTGCGCCGGGCCGGTCAGGTGTCCATCATGGGCGCTGCATCGGCGACGGCGCTCGGGCTTCTGAATACCAGCCAGGCGGCCGCCTTCTCAGCAGGCGGTGGCTACAAGGCTCTGGTCTGCATCTTCCTCTACGGCGGCATGGATCACAATTCGCTGCTCGTGCCTTACGACACGGCGAATTACGACCTCTACAGCGCCATTCGCGGCGGCGGCGATGGCCGTACCGCAGGCGGTATCGCTGTCGGTCGTGACGAGCTGTCCGCGACGGTCCTGAACCCAAGCGGCGGCCAGACGCTGACGAACAACATCCGTTATGCGCTCGCGCCGCAGATGACGCGCATGCGGGCGCGATTCAATCAGGGGGTCATGGCACCGCTTCTGAATGTCGGTCCGCTGGTCGTCCCGCTGACCTTGCAGCAATATAACAGCTCCAACAAAGTGGCGTTTCCGCGCCCGGCGAAGCTGATGTCGCATAACGACCAGCAGTCGGTCTGGCAGTCGTCGCAGCCCGAGGGCGCGTCGATCGGCTGGGGCGGCCGCGCGAGCGATCTGGCACTCAGCGCAAATGCCAACACGAACGCGCTCTTCACCTGCATTTCCGCAACCGGCAATTCCGTCTTCCTGTCCGGCAACACAGCGATTCCGTATCAGGTGTCGACCAACGGCGCGGTGTCTGTGCGCGGTGTTAACAATCGCATCTACCGGTCCGACGCCGCCAGCGAGGCACTCCGCACGCTGATGACGGAAGACAGCAGTCACATATTGGAGGCTGAATATAACCGTGTCTGTCGCCGCTCGATCGGTGCGGCAGATGTCTTCAACGAGGGTCTAGAGACGGGCGGCCTGACGACCTCGTTCGAGGGACCAGAACAGAACCGGCTGGCCGACCAACTGGAGGTCGTTGCGAAGACGATCGCGGCCCGCGGTGCGCTCGGCTCCGAACGTCAGGTGTTCATGGTGTCGATGGGCGGCTTCGACGTTCACAACAATCTCAACAATCAGATGGCCGGCCTTCTCGGCCAGCTCGATTTCGCCATGGACAGGTTCTATCAGGCGACCGTCGACATGGGCGTGGCCAATCAGGTGACGACCTTTACCGCGTCCGATTTCGGCCGGACGCTGGCGTCGAACGGCGACGGATCCGATCATGGCTGGGGCGGTCATCACCTCGTCATGGGCGGTGCGGTCAATGGTGGTCGTTTCTACGGCACCGCGCCGCAGATTTCGCTCGAGACCGAGGATCAGATCGGTCAGGGCCGTCTGTTGCCTACGACGTCCGTCGACCAATATGCGGCGACGCTGGCTTCGTGGTTCGGTGTCGAATCCTTCGAAATACCGGGCGTCGCGCCCAATATCGGCAATTTCAATGCGGCCGACCTCGGCTTCCTGAACAATGGCGGTGGCGCGACCTGATCCAGCTCGACGCGGGATGGGCGTTCCGTCGCCCATCCCGTCGTCGTCGAAGCCGCTTTTACAGTGAGGCGTTCTCCATCCGGGCATCCGGTGTCGCTTCACGCGCGCGCCGCGGAAACGTCCGAAGCATGACGCCGGCGATGATCAGATGGCCGGCGATCGGGGGCAGGAGGGTACAGAAGGCGGCGATGAGGCCGGTGCCGCCATCCTCCGTCAGGCTGACGTTCAGCGCATCGAGGAGGACATAGCCGATGCCCACCGCGATGGCCTGTCCCAGTTTCGTGGTGAGGGTTGCCAGCGCGTAATAAATGCCGGCCGGGCGGTCGCCATGCGCGCGTTCCTCGTCATCGACCAGATCGGCGACGATCGAGCGCGTCAGGAAGATCCAGACGCCCATCGTCGACCCGAACAGGGCCTGTACGATGCCGGCGGCCACCAGGCTTTCCTTCGGGATCACGAAGAAGGCGGCGATGATCGGGACCGTCAGGAGCGAGGAGAGCGCGATCGTGCGCGCCTTGCCCAATGTCCGGCTGACCACCACCCATAGCGGCACGCAGACGACGCCGGACGCGAAGAAGATGAGAAGGAGGAGCCCGGCCCGGTCCGCCAGACCCAGCCATGCGCCGGCGAAGAACACGAATGTACTCAATAGCATACCGCCGGCGATGCCTTGCGCAAAATCCGCGATGAGGACGTTGCGGAACGGGCGCCGGCCGAGCGCGGTGCGGATCTGCAGGAAAATGGCGCGGCGATGCGGTGCCTCGGACGAAGACGCATCCGTAACGACAGAACTCGGCTCTCTCGTCGACAGAATGGAAACGAGGATCGCGGGCGCGAGAAGCACGAGTGCGAAGGCGCCCATGGCTTCGACGCGCGCCCGCATCGGATCGGCGGCGCCGGCTTCGACGATCGCCGGAAGGATCATCGCGCCCAGCGTCCCGGCGATGCCGACAATGACGATGGCACCCTGCAGCTTCGACCGGACATAGGCATCGTGCGACAGGTCGCCGGCCCACGCATAATGGCTGATCGTCAGCATGGTGAAGCCGACATAGGCGACGAACAGACTGCCGATCAGCCAGACGCCGCCCGCGTCCGCCGGTGGAAAGAACAGCGCCCAGGCGCCCAGCGCGAGGACGGGGCCGCTGGCGAAGATCCACGGCCGCCGCCGGCCCCAGCGCGTTCGCGTGCGGTCGCTCAATGCGCCCATCAACGGGTCGGTAATGATGTCCCAGAACCGCGCCAGCATGAAGATCAGGCCGACCGTTGCCAGCGACAGGCCGCTCGCTTCGGCGTAATAGGGCGGCAGATAGGCGCCCAAGGGCAGCGTCAGCGCCGCCGCCGGAAAGGCGGGGGCCGCGAATAGCATGAGCCGGGGGATGGAAAAGGTTCGGCGCCCCGTCGCCGTTTCCGTCGCCGTCTTCGTCGAACCCGTCGTTCCCGCCCCCACGTCAGAATTCGCCGCTGAACCGGACGCCGACGACCGCACCGCGGGTCGGGATCTGTGCCGTAGAGGGGTCACCGAAAAAGGACGAATAGACGGGGGCGCTCGCGATGAAGCTCGCATAGTCCTCGTCCAGAAGATTCTGACCGAACAGGTCGACACTGTAGCGGTCGCGCCAGGTCAAACGGATGTTCGCGTCCAAAAGGCCATATTCATCCTCGACCGTATCGGGGTTGTTGTTCAGCGAGAACTGGACATCGTCGCGAAATGCGTAGCCGACATGAATGCTGCCGGAAAGATCGGCGGTCAGATCCCGTACATAATCGGCGCCCAGATAGAAGGAAACATCGGGCGCGAAGGGCAGGTCGCCGCCGGCCAGATCCTGCGTGCCGTCGATGCAACCCTCGGCTTCGGTCTGTCCCGGAAAACAGGATGCGCCATCGAAGGACTGAATCTCGCCGTCGAGAACTGAAAGATTGCCACTGAGCGTCAGATTGTCGATCGGCAGGATCGACCATTCGAGCTCGATCCCCTGTGTACGGACATCGCCGACATTCTGGAGCAGAAAGGACAAGGCCTCCGGATCGAAGGCGGCCGCCTGGTAATCGTCGACATCCGTACGGAATAGCGTTGCGTTCAGCGTGACGCGACGGTCGAAGAATTGCGACCGCACACCGACCTCGAACGCGGTCGGAATTTCCGGATCGACGATCGGGAGCGTCGTGCCGGCGCCGAACAGGGGATCGACCTGGATTGCCGGCCCTTTATAGCCTCGGGTCCACGATCCGTAGACGAGGATGTCTTCGGTGATGTCATATTCGAGGACCGCCTTTCCGGAGACCTCCTCATTGTCGGTTTCGCCGATGAAAGAACCGTCGCCGAAAATGGGAATGAGGCCGACACCGGGAACATTGAACAGGATGTCGCTGTCGCGGTCGACGAAGCCGGTCACTTCATCGTTCGTGTAGCGGATCCCACCCGTCACCCTTAGACTATCGAAAATGCTGTAGGTCGCCTGACCGAACAGTGCCCAATTGTCATATTCCGCACCGTGCAGCGTCGTCTGCTCCTGTGGCGGCAGACCGGGCGGGAAGGGCACGATGCCGGCGGAGGCGAGGCCGAAGGTGATAAGATCGACGCCCTCGAACCGCTGCACGGAATCGACCGTTTGATCGAAGAAATAGAAGCCGGCGACATATTGCAGATCGGAGGCCGAATCGTTCGATTCCACTCGCAGCTCCTGCGTGAACTGCTCAGTATCGGAATCCGTGCTGGCAACGTCGAGGACGGTCAGCGGCGTATAGTCCGCGCCGTTGAATTCGAAGATCGAACCTTCGCGATAGGCGGTGATCGAGACGAGCTTGACCGGCCCGAGATCCCAGTCGACCTGACCGGAAAACCCGTAATTTTCGACATCCTCGCCCGTGGGCGTGTTGGCGAAAGACGTCCGACTGTTGACGCCGATCAAATCCGTATCCTGTCCGGCCAGGGTCAGCGCGCCGAAGGCAGTCAGGAAGGGTGTTGGATTGTCAGCGGCCGGCGGCGGTGCGGTCCGGAAGGTGAAGTCGCAGCAAAGTTCGTCCGACGCCTGATAGTCCGCCGACAGACGTATCATGACGCTGTCGGTGGGCTCGAACAGTAGCTTGGCGCGAAAACCGAAGCCCTCATTCTCGTTAACGTCGCGGCCCAGCACCGGATTATCCACGAAGCCGTCATGGCCATTATAATAGCCGCCGATACGCAAGGCAGCGACGCCGTCGACAATGGGCGCATTCAACGTCGCATTGGCAATGACTTCATCGTCCGAGCCATAAGAGACGGCGAATTTACCGCCATAATCATAGGTGGGATCGATCGTGATCAGATGAATGACGCCGGCGGAGGAATTCTTGCCGAACAGCGTTCCCTGCGGCCCGCGCAGAACCTCAACCCGCTGAAGGTCGTTAAAGGCGCCGAAGCCCTGGAAATCGCGTCCCAGAATGACGCCGTCCACAAAGGTGCCGACGCCGGTTTCCACACCATCCGACAGGCTTTGCGTGCCGAGGCCGCGGATGAAGTTCGCCCGTGAACGGGAATACACGGAATCGCCGAAGCTGAGATTGGGAACGATGCGCGACAGCGACTGTACATCGGTCGTCCCGGTAATCTGTAGCGTATCCTCAGTGACCGCGCTGACGGCGAGTGGAACGTCCTGCAAGTTCTGGCCGCGCTTTTGTGCCGTCACGATGATCATATTGTCGTCGATGATTTCATCGTCGACGGACATGGCCGTGTCGGTATCGGAAGCATCCGCAGTCGCGCCGCTGTCTTCCAAAGCGTCCTGCGCAACGGCTTCACCCGCGCCCATGGCGGCGATCGCGCTCGCAGCAACGCCCCAGACCCACAGCGATTTACGGTTACCATATTGCATGAAAACCTCCCCACGTGATTATCTATGATTTTATATGAGCGATCATGATCGCTTGCGGGGATGACTGTCAATCCCATGATCCGGCGATCGCATGATTGTGTAGGAATCCCCGAAAGGAGTCCTAATTTACGGCTGCAAATTCGATCCGGAACGGGTCAGGCGTCGACGATTTGGACGGCGATCCCGGCACGCTCGAGATAGAGGCGGGCCTCTTCCGGTATCCCATCATCGGTGACGACCCGGTCAATTCGATCGAGGCCGCACAGGATGAGGCTGGCGGTCGCGGCAAATTTCGAGCTGTCCGCAAGCACGATCAGTTCCTCCGCGCGGGCGAGCAGGCGCTTTTCCGCCTGGATGAGAATGGAATCGACCTGCAGCAGTCCGCGCCGCGACAAGGCGCCGGCGCCGATGAACATCTTCGACGCAGCATATTGGCTGACGCCGTCATGTTCGAACGGGCTGAGGATGATGTTCTGCTCGCGATAGATCTCGCCGCCCGGCACGTGCAGCCTGACGGAAGCATCGCCGATCAGCTGATCGACGACGGGAATGGAGTTCGTCAGCACCTGCAGATCGCGGCCGTTGAGATGCGGGCACATGAAATAGGTCGTCGTGCCAGCATCGACGATCAGCGATTCCCCTTCGTCGCACAGCGCGGCAGCGACCTGGGCAATGGCTTTCTTCTGCTGGACGTTGGTCGTCAGATTGCGGGCGAAGGGCGTCCCCTGCAGACGCCGGCCGCCCGATGCGGGCTCGGCGCCGCCATGGAAGCGGCGCACATCGCCGCTTGCTGCCAGCGCTTTCAGATCGCGCCTCACCGTCGCAGGCGACACCTCCAGAAGCTCGCACAGATCGTCGACGGACGCGGCCGGCTTGCGATCGAGAATGCGTTTGATTTCGCGGTGGCGTTCGGTCTGCCGCATGGATCCCGTTTCAGCCGGCTCTGACGAAATTGGCGATGATATCCGTCCCGCCCGCTTCAAGCGGGCCGGCCAGATCATGGCCATCGGGTATCGAGATCGCAGCCTTAACCCCCTCGGGCAGCCGATATCTTGCCGTGAATCCGGCGTCGGTCCGCTTCAGGTCCACGTCGACATCCCCCTCCCGCAGCGGCACGGTACCGCTCGCATGATCGAGGTCGAGGAGATCGGGCGCCAGGTCAAGGTCGTCCGGCCCGCTCGGATCGCGCATCACGCCCAAAATCTTCGAGCTCATCTGCCAGGTCGGGGAGGCGGAAAAGCCGTGGCAGAGGCTCGCGGTCGGGCCGAAACTCTCCCACAGCGTCGTCGCGCCCGCCGCCAGCATATCGCCGTAACGCCGCCGGATCATCGCGAAGGCCCGGTCCGCCCGCCCCGCCTTCGCCAACGCCTCGTAAACGAAATGACTGTAGAAGGTGTTCGCCATCACGACGCCGGTGGCCTCGTCCAGCGCCTCGCCATCGTTCGCGATCGGCGGCGCAGGCGTGAACGTGATACGCTCTGGGTCGCTGATATAGTCGATCATGCGCGGCCAGCGGTCTGCCGGTGCGTCGCCCCACAGGATCATCGCGGCATTGGCGTGCTGCGACACGCGCGGGTTTTGTTCGCCGCTTTCCGGATCGACCATGTCGACATAGACGCCGCGCGCCTCGTCCCAGTGGCGACGGTCGAGGGCGTGCCGGATCGCGTTCGCATCGGCGCGATATGTATCTGCCTTGCGCGGCATCTGCAGCTGATCGGCGAGCGCGGCTGCCGCATCGAGGCAGCCGGCCAGCTGGGCGTTCAGCGTGCAGGCCTCGCCCGCACGGCCGACGCCGGACCAGTCCATGAAATGCCAATAGGGCATGTCGGCGACGAGGCCGTTCTCGTTCCGCAATCGCGCGAACCAGGCGAG
>JBCCAC010000316.1:0-3242 GCA_039815015.1 Pseudomonadota bacterium
AGACGTTGCAGCGCCTCGTCGTCGGGAGCGTCCGCCGCGTCCCGGCGCAGCTTCGCCAATATGGTTTCGCTCTTGCGACCGGTCACGCCTGCCATCAGGGCGGCGTGGCGAATGACCAGCCCGTCTATACTGCCGGGCAGCCGTTCGATCGTCCTGATGCGGGTTTCGAAGAAGCCGTCGGGCACATCGATGCGCGAATAGCTCATGTCTTTGCGCGCATAGGCACGCAAAACCCTCTCGAGCGTATCGACCTCGATCCCGAACGTCTCTTCGAACGCGGCGACCGGCGCGGCACCGTTCGCCACCAGCTCCATATAGTCCGGCAGTTTCTCCGCATGCGTCTCGGTGCGCTGAAGATAGTGGGTCAGGAGCCAGGACTGGGCGTAGAACATGGTCGCCCCGAGATCGCCGAGCGGCCCGACCTCGTCTTTCAGGACGAGGTCCATCGGTACCCACGGAAACGAGGCCAGCGCCCTCGTCCTCATCTTCGAGGGCACACCGTACGCGATGAAGTCGCCGTCGAGGTCCGCGGTCTGGAAATATTCCGCGAACCCTTCGACGTACCAGCGCGGATAGGCGAGCGGGAAATGCTGCATCATGAAGTGATGCACATATTCATGCAGCAGGATATCGTCGCCGGTGGGGCCGCCACGAGCCGACCGGGAGACGAAGGCGGCGATGCCGTCGGCATTGGCGATGTAGAACCCGGCGATCGAACGCCCCACACCCGTCGCGTCGGCCAGGTGCGCCGGATTGTTGGTCATGTAGACGGTGAGCGGCGGCATCGTGCGATCGTCCGGTACACGCGTCAGCCGGCGCAGCAGAAGATCGAAGCGCTCCAGCCGTTCCGCCCGCATCGTCAGGGTCTTCTCCGACCCCTCGCTGTAGATACGGAAATTTTCCGTTTCCGCGACGCGCCATGCTGCAGATGCGGGCGCGGCGAGTGCCATGACCAACGCAAGAACAGCGAAAATGGAGACGGGGCGACCACGTCGCCGAAGAGGCTCGCTATTCATACGCATTACACTCGGCGACACCCTCCGGACATCACGAATACGTATAGGCCGCCGTCACGCCCCCCGCAAATGACCGCCATGACCAGATGTGTCCGGTCTTGAAGACCGCTTGTGCCCGAAGAGAAAGCGCATAAGACGAGGCCGCACCCGCGACCGGACTGGAGGGCGTATCCGGATGAAAATCATGTTCCCGCTGGTGGGGCTTCTCGCTCTTGCCGCTTGTGCCGCGAATGGCGGCAATTCCGGTACCACGGCCGCCTCGGCCGGCGATCTGCCGGTGATCGCGGACAATCCCTACGCCTCGACCTACACGCCCTACGGATCGGTCACGACGCTGATCGAGAATGCCAATATCTACGACGGTGCCGGCGGGCGCATCGAGGGCGGCCAGCTTTTGATCGAGAATGGCCGGATCGCCGCCATCGGCCAGACGGTGGACGCCCCGGCGGGCGCAACGCGCGTCGATGCGGCCGGCAAATGGGTGACGCCCGGCATCATCGACATTCATTCCCACCTCGGCAATTATCCCTCGCCCTCCGTCGCCGCGCATGCCGACGGCAACGAAGTCACCGGGCCGGTGACGGCCGACGTGCAGGCGGAGCACGGGGTGTGGCCGCAGGATCCGGGTTTCACCCGCGCGCTCGCGGCCGGCGTCACCACGCTGCACGTCCTGCCGGGATCGGCCAATCTTTTCGGCGGGCGCGGCGTTACACTTCGCACCGTGCCCGCACGCACCGTTCAGGGCATGAAGTTCCCGGGCGCGCCCTATTCGCTCAAGATGGCGTGCGGCGAAAATCCGAAGCGCGTCTATGGCAGCCGCAACCAGATGCCGGGCAGCCGCATGGGCAATTTCGCGCTCTATCGCCAGACATGGGCGAAGGCGGCGGAATATGATCGCCAGTGGGACCGTTGGGAGGCATCGGTCGCCGACGGGAGCGCCAAGGCGGACAAGGCCCCCAAGCGCGACCTTGAAATGGAGACGCTGCGCGGCGTTCTCGACGGCGAGATCCTGATTCAGCATCACTGCTACCGCGCCGACGAAATGGCCTTCGTTCTCGATATGGCGAAGGAATTCGGCTATAAGGTCAGCGCCTTCCACCATGCGGTCGAGGCCTACAAGATCGCCGATCTCCTCGCCGCGAACGGCACCTGTGCGGCGCTGTGGGCCGACTGGTGGGGCTTCAAGATGGAAAGCTATGACGGCATTCGGGAGAATATTCCGTTCGTCCATGCTGCGGGTGCCTGCGCCATCACACATTCGGACGACGAGATCGGCATCCAGCGCCTGAACCAGGAAACGGCGAAGGCGATGGCCGATGGCAACCGCGCCGGGCTCGACATCGCGCCCGAAACCGCCTGGACCTGGATCGGCATGAACCCGGCAAAGGCGCTCGGCATCGACGAAGAGGTCGGTTCGCTGGCGGTCGGCAAGCGCGCCGACGTCGTCCTCTGGAACGGCGAACCCCTGTCGGTCTACGCCCGGCCCGAACGCGTCTGGATCGACGGCGCCGTCCTTTACGACGCTGCAGCCGGTATGCGCCCGGTCAGCGATTTCGAACTCGGCCAGCCCGGCGAAGGAGATGCGAAATGAACCGGTTCGCCAAAGCCGCCATCACCGCTGCCGCGCTCATGACGGCGCTTCCCGCCTTCGCCCAGTCCTTCGCCATTACCAATGCGCGCCTGATCGACGGCACCGGCGCGCCGGAGCAGGCGAATGCCACGATCGTCGTCCGGAACGGGCGCATCGCGAGCGTCGGTTCGGGCGCGGCACCGGCAGGTCTCGAAACCATAGACGCCGGCGGCAATTACGTGACCCCCGGCCTGATCGATGCCTCGTCCTCGCTCGGCATCGTCGAGGTGGGCGCGGTTCGCCAGACGAACGACCGCAGCGCCGGCGACAGTCCCTACAGCGCCGCACTGGACGTCGCCGCCGCGATCAACCCCGCCTCAACCGCGATGGCGGTCGCGCGGATCGAGGGCGTCACCCGTGCGGCGGTCATGCCGGCGCCGGCGGACGATCTTTTCGGCGGCATCGGCCGGGCGATCAGCCTAGACGCGACCGACACGACGCCGGTCCTTCCCGGCCACCGCTATCTGACGATCGACCTGGGCGAGGGCGGCGCACGCCGTGCCGGCGGATCCCGTGCGGCGGCGTTCACGCGCCTTGCCGATGCGTTTCGCGAGGCGGACGCCTTCGCGCGCAACCGGTCCGGCTATGCGTTCGGC
>JBCCAC010000332.1:0-3040 GCA_039815015.1 Pseudomonadota bacterium
CTCGCCGCCGACACGCCCACCGAGGCCGATCTGGAGACCGACGTCTATGTTCGCTACGGATAATTCCTCCCCGGCACGGGGGAGGATCTGAACATGCCTAGGAAAACCGTCCGCGAAGCCATCTCCGACGCGCTCAAGGCCGAGATGCGCCGCGACGAGGACGTCATCATCATCGGCGAGGATGTCGCCGGCGGTCAGGGGGGGTCGGGCGACGTCGATGCCTATGGCGGCGTCATGGGCGTCACGAAGGGTCTGATCGGCGAATTTTCCGACGCGCGCGTCATCGATACGCCGATCACCGAAAGCGCGATCATGGGCGCGGCGGCCGGTGCGGCGCTCACCGGCCTGCGCCCCGTCGCGGAGCTGATGTTCGTCGACTTCTTCGGCGTCTGCTTCGACCAGATCTACAATCAGGCCGCGAAGTTCCGCTACATGTTCGGCGGCAAGGCGACGACGCCGCTGACCATCCGTACCATGATCGGCGCTGGGCTTTCCGCCGCCGCGCAGCATTCGCAGACCATCTATCCGATCTTCACGCATGTTCCGGGCCTGAAGGTGGCGCTGCCATCGAACGCCTATGACGCGAAGGGCCTACTCATCACCGCGATCCGCGACGACGACCCGGTCATTTTCTGCGAGCACAAGCTGACCTACGAACTGGCCGCGGAGGTCCCCGACGAGAGCTACGCCATCCCCTTCGGCGAGGCGAATTTCGTGCGCGAAGGCGATGACGTCACCATCGTCGCCTTCAGCCACATGGTGAACCTCGCGACTGAGGTCGCCGACAGGCTGAAGGGCGACGGCATTTCGGTCGAGGTCGTCGACCCACGCACGACGTCGCCGCTCGACGAGGAAGCGATCCTGGAAAGCGTCGAGAATACCGGCAAGCTCGTCATCGTCGACGAGAGCCCGCCGCGCTGCAACATGGCGACCGATGTCGCCGCGCTGGTCGCCGCAAAAGGCTTCGATCATCTCGACGCCGCCGTCGAAATGGTGACCGCACCACACACGCCCGTCCCCTTCGCCCCCGCGCTCGAACAACACTATGTCCCGACGCCCGATCGCATCGAAGCGGCGGTCAGGAAGGTGATGAAGTGAGGGGTTCGTCTCGCCCATGACGCTCACCGCGATTACCATGCCGAAATGGGGCCTCTCAATGGAGGAAGGCATCGTCCAGGACTGGCACGTCGCGGAGGGTGAAAACATCGCCGCCGGCGACGAACTCGTCGACGTCGAAACGTCCAAGATCGCGAACGCCGTCGAAGCGGCTGCCGACGGCACGCTGCTCCGTCAGGTCGCGAAGAGCGGCGCGACGCATCGCATCGGCGACCTCCTTGCCGTCGTTGGCCCGGCGGGTACGAATGCGGCCGAGATCGACGCTTTCGTTGGCGGGTTCGAGCGCGAGGAACCGGATGCGGACGACGAAGCCGCGGGCGCAGAAACGAAGACTGCCACCGCCAACGGCATCGCGATCGCCTATGACGAGGCGGGCGATGGGGACGGTGTCCCGCTCCTCTTCCTGCACGGCGTCTCCGGCGACCGGCAGAACTGGATGTTCAACCGCGACGCCCTGTCGAAGGATCGGCGCACGGTCGCCATCGACCTGCCGGGCCACGGCGAAAGCGCGAAGGACGCCGGCGACGGCGGCATCGACACGCTCGCCGACACCGTCGCCGCCGTCATGGCCGGGATCGACCTTCCCCCCGCCATAGTGGTCGGCCACTCCCTCGGCGGCGGCATCGCGATCGCGATCGCGGGCCGCCACCCGGACCGCGTGGCCGGTCTTGCGCTGCTTTCATCCATAGGCACAGGCGGGGCGCTCGACCGCGGCTTCATCGACGACTTCCTGGCCGCCGACCGGCGCGGGGCGATGAAGTCCGTACTGAAACGCCTGTTCGCCGACGACAGCCTCGTCACGCGCGACATGGTCGCGGACATGCTGGCCTATCGCCGCCTGGACGGCGTGACCGAAGCGTTGGACCGGATCGCCCTCGGCGCGCTTTCCGAAGACAGCGCCGGGAAGCTGACCGAACGCCGGGCCGCTCTGACCCAACCCGTCCTGATCCTGCACGGTGCGGAAGACGAGGTCATCGCCCCGCCAGCAAGCGGCGCCACGCTGATCGAGGGTGCCGCGCACATGCCGCATATGGAGGCAGCGGCCGCCTGCAACGAGGCGATCCGGAATTTCGTCGCTGAACATGATGACGACTGAAAGCGTTCCGTCTTTCTCAATACGCCGGTTATTCGCTTGGTCAGCCATCAGCCTATCGCGAAAGACATTGTCATCCCCGCGCAGGCGGGGATGATAAAAGGGACGACCGCGTACCGTACCGCGCGCCTTCGCTCTCAGTTCGCCTGCCCCAGATACCCCAGCTGCGCCGCCTTGAAGATCGTCTGCCCGCGATTGACGCTGTTCAGCTTGTCGGACGCGTTGTTGAGGTGGAACCTCACCGTCGCGTGGCTGCGCTCCAGGATCATGCCGATTTCCTTGTCGGTCTTGCCGAGCGCGGCCCAGCGCAGACATTCGACCTCTCGCTTCGACAGCACGCAGCCGCCCGGCACCCAATGGTGCGTGCGGGCGACCTTGGCGTAGCTCGAAATGAACGTGCGGGCGTAGAGGCCCAGTTCGTCGGCATAGAGTTCGAATTCGCGGCTGAGATCGGTCCGCTCGCGGTCGCGGCAACCGAAGCTCGCCGCGCCGATCTGGCCGAAGGGCAGGTGTACCGGTACGACGATCGCCGCGACGCAAAGTGCCCGGTCCCGGAAATCCTTGAGGTCGATGCGGTCGAGATAGTCGTTCGGCGCCCGCGTGTGGAACCCGTCGGCCGACACCCAGAACGGCTCCGATTCATAGCGGCAGCCATGCGTCAGCGGCGAGGCGAGCGCCAGATTCTCCGCCTCCCACCAGCGGCCGCTGTCATTATGTTCCCAGACATCCTCGGCGATGATGTTGCCCTCATCGTCCATCACCGGCTTCATCGACGCGATATTGTCACAGGCCGCGACGACCAGTTCGCCAAGATCGAGCGCGACGTCGCGC
>JBCCAC010000240.1:0-4292 GCA_039815015.1 Pseudomonadota bacterium
ATGAATATCATCGGCGATGTGAACGGGCGCAGCTGTATCTTCGTGGACGACATCGTCGATTCCGCGGGCACGCTGTGCAATGCCGCCGCTGCGCTCAAGGAACAGGGCGCCGAGGATGTGGCCGCCTATGTCTCACACGGCGTGCTGACCGGCGATGCAGTCCAGCGCGTCGCGAAATCGGAATTGTCGTCGCTGGTGATCACGGACTCCATCGAGCCGACCGAGGCGGTGCGCGGGGCCAACAATATTCGCGTGCTCACCATCGCGCCGCTGATCGGCGAGGCGATCCGCCGGACCGCGAATGAGGAGTCGGTGTCGAGTCTGTTTGATTAGAGGAGTACCGGGGCCGTCCTGATGCAGCCCCAGTTTCCGGTTCCCCTCATCCCTCGACTGCGCTCGGAATGAGAGAATTTCGGATTTAAATCGGCAAAATACCCGAGACGTCTTAACCCAGTCGCTGCGCATCCGCCTTCGCGGCCAGCTTCGCGCGGCCGTCGCATTCGATGGTGACGACAGGGAAGTCCAGGTCGGTCAGGTTGCGGAGAACGCCCGGAGCGGCTTCGTGGCAGGCGGCGACGCTCGTGAAGTCCGCATCGACGATCTTGAGCGTCTCGCAGGACGCGGCGGCGTCGCCGCATCCCAGAATCGCCATCGCTACGAAAAGTTACTGCATCGCTCGTCCTCTCGTGTGAAGAACAAAGCGCGGCCATGCGGGTTCCGTAACAAGGCTTTTGAAAAGCCGTCGCAGCTTCGCCATGGCGATCGCGCGCGGACATCCCATATATAATCGCATGTCGTCCGAACGGCGGACGCTGATCCGCTTCCTCCCCTATCTGTGGCCGAAAGATCGGCCGGAACTTCGCTGGCGCATCGCTGGTGCGCTGGCACTCGTCGTCGCCTCGAAAGCGGTGATCCTTCTGATGCCGTTCGCCTATAAGGCGGCGGTCGATGCGATGAGTGCGGATGCAGGCGGTACGCGTGCCGACGCGCTGTGGCTCGCCGCCGCGATGGTCATCGCCTACACGGCCGCACGGTTCGGGGGCACGCTGTTCGACAATGCGCGCAACGCGATTTTCGAGAAGGTCGGCCAGGGTGCGGCGACCGAGCTGGCCATCGACGTCTTCCGCCACATGCACCGGCTCGGCCTGCGCTTCCATCTGGAGCGGCGCACCGGCGCGCTGACGCGGATCATCGAGCGGGGCACCAAGTCCATCGATTCGATGCTCTATTTCCTCCTGTTCAACATCGCGCCGACCTTCTTGGAGCTGGCGGTCGTCTGCGGCATCTTCTGGGTGAAGCTCGGTCCGCCGGCGGTTGCGGCCATGCTGGGCGCGGTCGCGGCCTATATCGTCTTCACGCAGCGGGTGACCGAATGGCGGCAGGAACTGCGCCGCCGCATGGTCGATCATGACAACACCGCCGCCCAGCGCGCCGTCGATAGCCTACTGAACTACGAAACCGTCAAATATTTCAATGCCGAGCGACGCGAGGCGACGAATTACGATGCGGCCATCGCGCGCTATCGCGATTCGGCGGTGAAGAACGAGACCTCGCTCGCCTGGCTCAACATCGGCCAGGCGCTGATCACGAACCTCACCATGGCGGGCGCGATGGCGTTCACGGTCTGGGGCTGGGCAGAGGGACGCTTCACGGTCGGCGATCTCGTCCTCGTCAATACGCTCCTGATGCAGCTGTTCCGGCCGCTGGACGCGCTCGGCTGGGTCTACCGGTCGATCAAGCAGGGTCTCGTCGACATGGAGGAAATGTTCCGCCTGATCGACACTGAAACGGAGATCGTCGATGCGCCGGACGCCCGGCCGCTCCGCGTCGACGGCGGCGCGATCCGGTTCGAGGATGTCGTCTTTCGCTACGAGGCGGACCGGACGATCCTGCACGGCGTCGATTTCACCGTCCCGGCCGGCGGCACGGTCGCTATCGTCGGCGCATCAGGCGCGGGAAAGTCGACGCTCAGCCGCATACTTTACCGCTTTTACGACCTCGCGGGTGGGCGCGTGACCATCGACGGGCAGGACATCGCCGGTGTCACGCAAGGCTCTCTGCGCGCGGCAATCGGCATCGTCCCGCAGGACACCGTCCTCTTCAACGACACGATCGGCTACAATATCGGCTACGGCCGCGACGGCGCGGGCGCTGCGGAGATCGAGGCGGCGGCGCGTGCGGCGCAGATCCACGATTTCATCATGACGCTGCCGGACGGTTATGAGACGGTCGTCGGCGAACGCGGACTGAAGCTGTCCGGCGGCGAAAAGCAGCGCGTCGCCATCGCGCGCACGATCCTGAAGGATCCGCCGATCCTGATCCTCGACGAGGCGACGAGCGCGCTCGACAGCCGCACCGAGGCCGCGATCCAGTCGGCGCTGCGCGAAGTCGAGCGCGGCCGCACGACCATCGCCATCGCGCACCGCCTGTCGACCGTGACGGACGCCGACCAGATCCTAGTGATGAGCGAAGGCCGCATCGCCGAACGTGGCACGCATGCCGAACTGCTGGCGGCGAGCGGTCTTTATGCCGACATGTGGGCGCGGCAACAGACGGAAATGGCGGAAGCGGCGGAGTAGCTCATGCGGCCGCCTGGGTCTTACCCTCTTCCAACTCCACACGTTCGATCGTGGCGAGCATATCGGCAGCGTTCTCTTCGGCCTTCGCGAGGTCAAAAGCTTGCTGCATCCCCGCCCAGGTCTCTGGTGTCGAACCGAACAGCCGTGACAGCTTATGCGCCATTAACGGGGAGACGCTCTGCTCTTCGGCGAGAAGCGCATAGAGCACAGGTCGCGTAACCCCCAGCCGGCGCGCCACCTCACTCTTAGAAAGCCTGGCTGCCGGTAACACAATTGTCCGAAGCAATTCACCTGGATGCGTCGGGGGTAATCCTTTCAGAAGTGGATTTGCCATCAATGGTAGTCCTCAAGATCAACGTCGATTGCGCCTCCGCGCCCTGCATCCCATGCGAATGTCAGCCGATAATTGGCCGTTACGCGCACAGAATACCGTTTCGGCGCACCGCGCAGCGTATGAAACCGAAGCCCCGTAACGTTCATCGCCTCCGGTGCAGTCGCCTGATCAAGCAATGCGAGAAGCACACGAATGCGTTCGAAGTCACGAACTGGCAGACGCCGGGTCGGGCCATCGCCTTTTGGCGGGTGCCCTGTTCCTGCGAACTGCCGCAGCGGTTTGCTGCGAAACGATAGGATCACTTAACCAATCAATCGCACTCTGTCTAGTAGCACTATACAGCTACGCCCCCGTAAATTCCGCCTTCCGCTTCTGCAGGAACGCGACGACGCCTTCCTTGAAGTCTGCGGTTCGCCCGGCCGTCAGCTGGTTGCGGCGTTCGGTCTTGAGCGCGTCGGACAGACCCTGTTCCATACAGTCACGGACGCCCTGGCGGATGAGGGCGTAGGCGCGGGTGGGGCCGGTGGCGAATTTCGTCGCGAGTGCATTGGCGGCGTTCATCAGGTCATCCGGCGCGACGATGTCGTAGACGAGACCCCAGTCCTTCGCTTTCTCCGCCGGCACCTTCTCACCCAGCATCATCATTTCCAGCGCACGGGCGCGGCCGATGACGCGCGGCAGCAGCCAGGTGGAGCCGACATCGGGCACCAGACCGATATTGACGAAGGCCTGCAGGAAATAGGCGGTTTCGGAGCAGATGACGAAGTCGCCGAAGAGGGCGAGCGAACAGCCCGCGCCCGCTGCCGGACCATTGACCGCGGTGATGATGGGCACGTTCAGCGACATCATGTTTTCAAGAAGCGGGTTGTAGTGCGTTTCGAGGACCGCACCCGCGTCGGTCTTGCCGCCAGGGGCGACCCCGCCACCCGAAGACAGGTCCGCACCTGACGAAAAGCCGCGACCCGCGCCGGTCAGGATCAGCGCGCGCGCCGCATCGTCATCGCGCACGGCCTGAACGGCGCGCAGCAATTCTTCGACGGTCTTCAGATCGAGCCCGTTCAGTTTCTCCGGGCGGTTGATCGTGACGGTGACGATGCCGCCATCCTGTTCGTAGAGAATGTTTTCGTAGGTCATGCTGGCTCCGGTCCCGGTCTCAATTCGACGGACCGTCCTTCTGACCGAAGACGCACGTTGATGCGCCCTCCCCATTTGACGAAATGAGCGTTTGTTTGAAGAGGCCTGTTCCGTCCCGCGCGCGCGCCCTTTCTACCTACTGAGTGTATCCTTGACGGGTGGAAAGGTCGGGGGCGCGGGACGGAACATCTTGTTTCTCCTTGCTTTGTCCTGGAGCAGCTCCAAAGCCCTCAGTTTGTGTTTCG
>JBCCAC010000008.1:0-17394 GCA_039815015.1 Pseudomonadota bacterium
ACGGCGCGGTGCATGGTATTTTCCAGTTCCCGTACATTGCCCGGCCAGTCGTGCGACAGCAGCGCGCGCAGCGCATCGTCGTCGACGGGGCGCACCGGAACGGCGTTCAGATCGGCGAACTTCGCCACGAAATGATCGGCCAGCGCCTTCACGTCGCCCGGCCGCTGGCGAAGCGGCGGCAGCTTCAGATTGACGACGTTCAGGCGAAACATCAGATCTTCGCGAAATGCGCCGTCCGCAACCGCCTTGGCCATGTCGCGATTGGACGTTGCGAGAATGCGGATGTCGACCGGGACCGGCCGCGTGCCGCCGACGCGGTCGATGACCCGCTCCTGCAGGACGCGCAGCAGCTTTGCCTGCAGCCGTACGTCCATTTCCGTGACTTCGTCGAGCAGGAGCGTGCCGCCATCCGCTTCCTCGAACTTGCCGACCCGGCGGGCGACGGCCCCGGTGAACGCGCCCTTTTCGTGCCCGAACAGTTCGGATTCCAAGAGGTTTTCCGGGATCGCCGCGCAGTTGATGGCGACGAAGGGCTTCGCCGCGCGCCGCGAACGATCGTGGACATGACGTGCGATCACTTCCTTGCCCGTGCCGCTCTCGCCGGTGATGAGGATCGAGGCCTCCGACGTCGCGACCGTCGTCGCGAGTTCGAGGAGCGATGCCATGGCCGGGTCGTTCCAGACCGGCGCGCGCGTATCTTCCTTGGCGACCGCCTGGATGACGGCCGCGATCAGCTCGGCTTCGGGGGGCAGCGGTACATATTCCTTGGCGCCGGCGCGAATGGCGTCGACGGCGGCCTTGGCATCGGTGCCGATGCCCATGGCGACGGCTTCGGTCTGGATGCGTTCGGCGCGCATGGCGGCGATGAAGGCGGGAACGTCCGCCTCGACGTCGACCATGACGAGGTCCCCGCCGCGCGAGCGCAGCGTTTCGAGACCCGTTTCCGCGTCCTCCGCATGCGCGACGCGCGCGCCCGCGGCCTTCGCCATTTCGGCGGCGCGCGTCAGCTGTCCGTTCAGCCGTCCGACCATCAACAGACGCATGGGCCTATCCTTCCTGCTTGACGATTTCGGTCATGGTGACGCCCAAATGATCGTCGACCAGCACGACCTCGCCGCGCGCGACCAGCCGGTCCGCGACGTAGATGTCGATCGCCTCGCCGACCTGGCGGTCCAGTTCGATGACCGCGCCGGGGGCGAGCTTCAGGAGGTGCGCGACCTCCAGCGACGTGCGCCCCAGAACGGCCTGTACCTTTACGGGGACATCGAAGACGGCCTCCAGTTCGGCCGCTTCGGCGCCGGCGGCATCCGCGGCGTCCATATTGTCGAGGGTCAGATCATCCATATTCGGCCTCCGGGGCGGGAAATTCGGTATTGATCGCAGCCATCACCGCATCGAGCCGGTCCTGACGCAAGTCGGCAAAACCGCCCGCGCCCCAGTCGACGCAGAGATCGCCCATGCTCATGTCATCACCGGCACCGACGCTGATCCGCCCTGTGAAATCACCGGTCTCGCGCGCGACCTGGACCGCGGCCTCGGCGAATTCGACGTCGCCGGGTGCGACCGTGATGCGAACATGCGCGGCGTCGCCGGCATCCTTCAGAAGGTCGGCAAGCCGGTCCGCACTCATGCCTTCGGTCGGCAGTCGGTCCGCAATGGCCAGCGCCAATAGCGCGATATCGCGATTACCGGCTTCGTCTGCAAGGGCCGCCAGATCGACGGCCCGGCCAAGCCGCTCGGCGAGCTTGCCGAGGGCGGCCGCCTGTTCGTTCGCCATTTCGCGGCGGCCGGTTTCGCGGCCGGCGGCAAAGGCCTCTTTGCGGATCAGATCCTCGGCCGCGCGTGCCTCATCGGCAGCGGCCGGTTCGTGCCGCTCCGACTGCCGCCGCTCGCCGGACCGGCGGTCGAAGTCCTGTTCGAACGCGAACTTACGTATGGTCGCAGCGGCGGGCATCAGTAGACCAGCTCATCGTCGGCGACATGCGTATCGGCGAGAAGGATTTCACCGCGATCGGCGAGTTCCTTGGCGAGTGCCACCATGCCGGACTGCGCCTCCTCCACCTCGCGCAGGCGAACCGGGCCCATCAGATCAAGGTCTTCTTTCATGATGCGGCGCGCGCGCTCCGACATGTGAGAGAAGAACAGATCCTTCATGACCGTCGACGTGCCCTTCAATGCCAGGGCGAGACGGGACTTGTCGGCATGGCCGATCAGCGTCTGCAGGCTGGCGGCGTCGAGGCGCGCCAGATCGTCGAACGTGAACATCAGCGCGCGGATACGCTCGGCGGCATCGACCGCCTGATCTTCGAGTGCCGCCATGAAGCGTTCCTCGGCCGCGCGGTCCAGATGATTGAAGATGTCGGCCATGGTTTCATGGCTGTCCCGCCGCGACGTCCTGGCGAGATTGGACATGAATTCGGTCCGCAGCGTCGCCTCGACCTCGTCCAGTATGTCCTTCTGGACGGTCTCCATGCGCAGCATGCGCATCACGACCTCATGTCCGAATTCATCCGGCAGCTTGGCGAGGACGCGCGCGGCATGATCCGGACGGATCTTGCCCAGGACGACGGCGACCGTCTGCGGATACTCGTTCTTCAGATAGGCGGCGAGGACCTCCTCGTTCACATTGCCGAGCTTGTCCCACATGGTCCGCCCGGCCGGCCCGCGAATTTCGTCCATGATGCCGGCGACCCGGTCTTCGGGCAGCATGGAGGTCAGCAGCGATTCGGTGCTGTCGAAACTGCCGTGCAGGCTGGAAACGTTGGAGACTTCAGCCGCGAAATCGACGAACAGGCTTTCGACCGTGGTCGCCTCGACGCTGCCGAGCTTCGCCATGGCGGCCGACAGCTCGCGAATCTCGTCGTCCGACAGTTCCTGCCAGATGGCGCGGCCATGTTCCCGGCCCAGCGCCATCATCATCGTCGCGGCGCGCTCCATGCCGGACAAGGGCATGGCACCGGGTTTCGCCGCGGCGGTGGCGGCGGTGACTGCGGCGGGAAGGGGGGCGCCCATCAGCTGTACATCCACTGGCGGATGATGGCGCTCGCCTCGCGCGGGCTGCGCTCGACCACTTCGCCGACCTTGCGCACTGCGGTCGTCTTCAGCCGGCCCTCGATCTGTGCCAGGTCGATTTCCTGCTCGACCGGGGCGCGGTGTTCGCCGCGCAGGGCCTGCAATTCGGTCAGCGCGTCGTCGTCGCCGGCGCTGGCACGCTCCAGCAGCCGCTGCATCCTGGCCTGATCGCTTTCCGGCGTCAGCGAGGGCAGGGTGGGCATGCGCGTGACTGCGCCGCCCTTGACCGATTTCAGGATCATGGTGAGGGCGACGATGCCGATGATGCCGAGGATCGCGCTTCTGAGGATCGGCAGGATGTCGGTCTTGGTCAGGCCCATGGGCAGGCCGGCGATCGGCGGTTCGATGCCGTCCACCGGCGCAAACCGAAGATTTTCCACCATCACGCGGTCGCCGCGGGCCTCGTCGAAGCCGACCGCGTTTTCGACGAGCGCCGTCAGGCGGTCGAGTTCGGTCGCGGTGCGCGGCTGATAGCTGCCGTTTTCATAAGTCCCGTCGACGACGACGCTGACCGTCAGCCGCTCGATGGCGCCGTTCTGACGTACGCGCGTGGTGCGCGTCGCCGAATTCGCCCAGACCATCTCTTCGCTGGTTTCGTTGGCGCGGCGGCGGCGCTGTTCCTGATCGGCAGGCTCGGTCGTCGCATCGGGAAGGGAGGTCGAGATGCTGACCGCACCGCCCAGCGCGCTCAACTCGCTGTCTTCGTCCGCGCGTTCGACCGTCGTCTGCCGTGCCATGACGGCCCGCTCGGGGTCGTAAAGCTCCGCCTCCTCGCGAATATCGTCCTGTTCCAGCGTCGCGGATACATTGGCGCGGACGGCGCCCATGCCGACGATGCGCCCGACGAGCGCTTCGACATCGGCACCCAGACGCTTTTCGATCGCCGCCTGCCGGCCGTCGAGTGCGGCCGCGCCCTCATTGTCGCCGGCACGCGCCAAGAGCGCGCCCGACTGGTCGACGACCGAGATTGCCTGCGGGTCGAGACCCGGCACCGCGCTGGAGACCAGCGCGCGGATCGCGTCGACCTGTCCCGCCGAAATCTGTCCGATCGCGCGCAGCGTGACGCTCGCGCTCGGCGCCTGCGTCTCACGGCTGAAGAGCGCGCGCTCCGGCAGGTTGACGTGCACGCGGGCACGGGAAATCGTCGTAATGGTCTCGATGGAGCGCGCCAGCTCCCCCTCGATGGCGCGCGTCCGGTTGATCTTCGCCTTCGCCGCCGAGGTGCCGAACGCATCTTCGCGGTCGATGATCTCATATCCCAGCGGGCCGCCCATATGATCGCCGGCCAGCCGCATGCGCAGGTCCGCGACGCGGGCTTCGGGCACCATGATCGCCCCGCCGCCTGCGGCCAGGTCGTAGGGCACGCCTTCGCTCGTCAGCCGGTCCGTGATCGCCGAAGCGCTCGCCGGGTCGAGATCGGTGTAGAGATATGCCATCGGACCGCTGCCGCCGCGCATGGCGAGCGCCACCAGTATGACGAGCACGACCGCTGCCGCGCCGCCGATGATGGCCGCGCGCGCTGCGCCGACCTCGGCTATGAAGCCCCGAACCTGGTTCACCCCGAACGTGCCCCCCATAGAATTTGGCACTGCCATGTGGAGGGAACTAGGTCCGTCATGGTTGAAAAGCCGTTAAGGACGGCAAGAATTGCCGGGCAGGGTTTGCCGAGTGTGCCCGCGCGCTATTTCCCGAGCTTCAGCACGAAGGAAATCACGTCGGCGACGGCCTTGTAATGATCCGCCGGAATGGGCTCACCCACCTCGACGCTCGCATGTAGCGCGCGTGCCAGCGGCGGGTTTTCCATCACGGGCACGTCGTGATCCTCGGCGAGCGCGCGGATACGGAGGGCGACGGCGTCCATACCCTTGGCCGTACAGACCGGTACCGCCGCTTCGCCGTGCTCATAGGCGAGCGCCACGGCAAAATGGGTCGGGTTCATGATGACGACCGCCGCGTCCGGCACCGCCGCCATCATGCGGTGGCTGGCGCGTTCGCGGCGCAGCATGGCCAGGCGCGCGCGGATCTCCGGCGCGCCTTCCGTGTCCTTCTGCTCGTCCTTCACCTCCTGGCGCGTCATCATCATCTTCTTCGTGAAGGCATGGCGCTGCCAAAGGACGTCGGCGATCGCCATCAGCATGACGAGTGCGGTAATCATCAGGAGCATGCGTACGGTGAGCGCCATGACGAGGCGCGTCATGGCGCCGGCATCGCCGCCGACCGCCGCTTCCAGTCGTCCCGCCTCCGGCCAGACGGCCACAACCGCGGCGACGGCGACGATGGCGAACTTCGCCAGAACCTTCAGGAACTCGACGAGCCCGTTCGCGCCGAACAGCCGTTTCATTCCCTTTAGCGGCGACAGTTTCGACCAGTCCGGCTTCACCCGCGACCAGGCGAGCGTCGGCCGCCCGCTGGCCACGCCGCCGAGGATCGCCGCGATCGTCAGGGTCAGGAGGATGGGCACCAGAATGACGCCGAGCGCGATCAGAAGATCCGCGCTCAGCCGCTGCATACCTGCGGGCGACAGATCGAACCCCTGCGCTTCGCCCCACAGCGACGTCACCATCGGGGCGGCCGATGTCGCGCCGAGGCCGAGCAGCAAGGCGACCACCAGACTCGCGCCGCCGAACATCGCCGCATGGCGCATTTCCTGCGCCCGCGCCGTATCGCCCTTCTTACGCGCGTCGGCGAGCCGCTTTTCGGTCGGCAGCTCCGTCTTCTGGCTCTGGTCCTTGTCGTCCGCCATCAGAATATCGTGCCGAGCATATCGCCGAACGCCGCGATGAACTGCGTCAGGATAATGCCGCCGAGCGCCAGCATGAGCGCAAAGCCCAGCAGCAGATTGAGCGGCTGCGCGACGAAGAATACCTGCAGCGTCGGCGTCAGCCGGGCCATCAGCCCCAGACCGACGTTGAAGACGATGCCATAGACCAGGAACGGCGCGGCCAGCTGCAGGCCGAGCGCGAAGCTCGTCGCCACCGCATCGACGGCGAGGGTCGCGAAGTCCTCCGGCATCAGGCCGTCACCCGGTATGAACATCATATAGCTGCGCACCAGCCCCTCGATGATCTGATGATGAAGTCCGGCGGCGAACATCAGAACGATGGCGGCCAGGCCGAAGAAGCGCGCCAGAATGGCGCTTTGCTGGCCCTGGCTGGGATCGAAGAGATTCGCGGCGGCCAGGCCCGACTGCAGCCCGATGATCGCACCGGTCACCGTCAGTGCCGAGAACAGGATCTTGACGATCGCGCCGATCAGGAGGCCGATGAGGACTTCGGCGACGATCAGCGCGCCTAGGCCGCTCGCACTGCCGGGAATCGCGGGCAGATGCCGCGTTACGACGGGAAACAGAATCAGGCTGAGCGCGATGGCAATGAGCAATCTTACCCGTGGCGGCACCGCGGTATCGCCGAACCCCGGCAGCAACATGACGATCGCGCCGATACGGGCGAAGACTAAGAAAAAGCCAGCCAGTTGAATGGGAAGGCTAGTCATAATCAATCGGTTATTAAGGGTTTCGGCTGAGATGAAGATTCATGCAAGACCATCGATTGAACCAAATGGAAATCGAATCGAGGCAGCGGCTTCAGAAGCGCCGTCAACAACGGATGCAGACCCGCGCTGCAGATGACAGACACAATAAGGTCTGGGATACGCTGATCGAACTTCTCGATTGGATTCCAGGCTTCGGACGTCACTGATCCGCGCCGTCGGCAAGGCTGCGACGAGATCATCCCGACACGATCTGCGCCGACACCCGGTCCATCAGCGTTCCCAGCGCCCCGCCCATCAAGGGCAGCGACAGAAGAAGCGCGATGCCGAGCGCGACCATTTTCGGAACGAAGGTCAGCGTCGTTTCCTGCACCTGCGTCAGGGCCTGAAACAGCGCGATGACGAGGCCGACGACTAGGCACACGCCGAGCGGCGGGCCGGCGACGACCAGCAGTGTCCAGAAGGCCTCCCGGGCCAGATCGAGCGTTTCCCCACCGGTCATGACCGGTAGCGCTAAAGCGAGATGGTTAACGCGCCGTTAGGGCCGGTTCGTTCGCCGGCGTCGGCGGCAGTTCGGTCGACCGTTCGGCATGTTTGACCACGCCGTCATAGAAGTCCTGCACGAACGGGCTTCTGACGATGACATAATCGAATACCGCCTGCAGCCAGCGACCCGGTCCGCGGAGTGGACGCTTGACGTGGACGAGGAGGTTGATGCGCCGGTCCGCGGTGCGGTTCCACGCTTCATGCCGGCGGGTATCGTCGAAGATGAACCAGTCGCCCTCGCGCCAGTCGTGCCGCTCGCCCTCCACGAGAATCGCGCAATCGCCGTCGGGAACGTCGAGCGACAGGTGGCAGGTCAGGACGCCCTTCGTGACGCCGACGTGCGATGGCAGTTCGCAGCCCGGCTGCTGTACGGAGAACATCGCGGAATAGAGGCCGGGGATCTTCTCCACGATGGCGGCGGTCTTCGGATAGCGCGCGCAGTTCTGATCGACCCGGATGCCATAGCCGTGCAGGACGGCGCTGTGCCATCGGCCTTCGGGATTCAGACCTTCATGGTCGGGGGACAGCTCGCTGATCGAACGGAAGGACGCATCGCCGACCGAGCGCTCCTGGAATTCGTCGCGGATCGTCTGCCAGTCCGCCTTCGACAGGTCGGTCCAGTCGAACATGTCGGCCGGAAAGGTTCTGAGATCGGGAAGGCGCGAGTAGCGGATGACGAACCGGTTGACCCGATAGCGGATCGGGTAGCCGAACTTGTGGAGAAGAAAACGCGCAAGACCGGCCATGGGGTTCGTTCGAAAGAACGCTCCAGAATGAAGAAAGTCAGGATTCGATGACGACAAGTATCAGAGGGTTCTGACAGGATTGTGGCACGTTGAACAGGGGTCAATCGGTGCGTTTGTCTTCCAGAAGCGTCCGTGTGCCGCGTCCGAGCAGGCCGGACATTTTCTCTCCCATCGCCGCGAGCAGTCCGCGCAGGCGCACATCGAGATGGACGTGGGTGTCGAGGACCTCGATGCGCGCATCGACCCCCTGGCCAAGCGTGTCCACCCGAAGGAACATCGTATCCTCGATCCAGTGGTGCTCGACATCGCCGCCCGGCAGCATGGCGAGCAGCGATGGCAACCCCTCCGCCATGCGCCGCTTCGCTTCGGCCCTGCCGAGGTCATGAGCGACATCCTGCGAGAAACTGTGTTCGGCCATCGACGTGAAGATGCCGCGGGTGTCTTAGCTTTGCAAGACGCATCCTCAGGGGTCAGCCGCGCAAACGCGTCGAACGCGGTCTGAACCTCAATCGCCTTCGAAGATCGGCGTGAAGCCGCCCCAGAACATTCGCTTTCCCGCGAACGGTACCTCTTCGGGCGGATTTTGAAACTCCGGCTGGTTCGGCATGTCCGCAGCTGCGTTTTCGCAGGTTTCGCGGTCCGGCCAGACCACCCACGAGAAGACGACCGCCTCGCCGTCCTCCGCCTTCACCGCGCGGTAGAAATCGGTCGTCTCGCCACGCTTGATGTCGTCGCCCCAGCCTTCGAACGTGGATAGCGCGCCGAGGCGCTTGAAGGCAGGCCAGGAGGCCTTTGCCAGCTCGATATAGGCGTCCCGGTTTCCCTCGGGTACGGGAATCACGAAGCCCTGGACATAGGTCATGACGGGTCTCCTGCTGCGGCCGCTTCGATGGTGGCGAGATCGATTTTCGTCATGCGCAGCATCGCATCGAAGACGCGCTTGGCGGCGGCGCGGTCCTCGCCGTTCAGGGTGAAGTCCACCGTAAGGACATCGCCTTCGCTTTGGCCCGGCGTGTCGGATGGGGCGCGCATGACGCCGCCCATGACGGAATTCGGGATAAGCGCGGTGTAGAAGCGCGCCGCCTCTTCCGCAGTACCGTCATGCCAAAGAAAGGTAACGGGTGCGGATATCGCCACAGCTGCCTCCTCGGTCTCCCAAGTTGCGAAGGCATGCCAGTATAATGCGAATCGGAACCTTAGACGAGCGCCTTCTTCAACAGTTCGTTCACCACCTGCGGGTTCGCCTGACCCTTCGTCGCCTTCATGGTCTGGCCAACGAAGAAGCCGAACAGCTTGTCCTTGCCGGCGCGATATTCCGCGACCTTGTCGGCGTTCGCGTCCAGGACCTTGGCGATCTCCGCCTCGATCGCGCCGGTGTCCGACACCTGTTTCAGGCCGCGCTCCTCGACAATTTTCGAGGGGTCGTCGCCGGTTTCCAGCATGATCGCGAACACGTCCTTGGCCAGCCGCCCGGACAGGGTGCCGTCGCCGACCAGCGCGAGGAGTTCGGCGCCCTGCTCGGCTGATATCGGACTGTCGGCGATGGTCTTGCCGGCCGCGTTCAGCGCGCCGAACAGGTCGGAAATAATCCAGTTGGCGGCCGCCTTGCCGACATCCTGCGGCGACTTCTTCTGTTTGAGCGCGGTCTCGTTCAACAACAGCTCGAAATAGGCCGCGGCCTCCTGGTCCGCGGTCAGTACGGCAGCGTTATATGCGCTGATACCCAGCTGATCGACGTAGCGCGCGCGCTTCGTATCCGGCAGCTCGGGCAGGTCGGCGCGGCACGCGGCAACGAAGGCGTCGTCGAATTCCAGCGGCAACAGGTCGGGATCGGGGAAGTAGCGATAATCATGCGCTTCCTCCTTCGACCGGAGCGGGCGCGTTTCCATGCGGGCCGGGTCGAACAGACGCGTTTCCTGCTTGATCGTGCCGCCGGCTTCCAGCACCTCGACCTGACGCTGCGCTTCATATTCGATCGCCGCTTCGACGAAACGGACCGAATTGACGTTCTTGCATTCCGTGCGCGTGCCGAGTTCGCCGCCGGGCTTACGGACCGACACGTTGACGTCCGCCCGCATCGAGCCCTGATCCATATTGCCGTCGCAAGACCCGACATAGCGCAGGATCGAGCGCAGCTTGCGGACATAGGCGCCCGCCTCCGCCGGCGAACGCATGTCGGGCTTCGAAACGATCTCCATCAGCGCGACGCCGGATCTGTTCAGATCGACGAAACTGTAGTCGGGGTGCTGATCGTGCATCGACTTGCCCGCATCCTGCTCCAGATGGATGCGTTCG
The DNA here is from genome assembly GCA_039815015.1 of Pseudomonadota bacterium. Classification (GTDB taxonomy): domain Bacteria; phylum Pseudomonadota; class Alphaproteobacteria; order Sphingomonadales; family Sphingomonadaceae; genus Pacificimonas. Next base: position 10,149 of record JBCCAC010000008.1, read on the forward strand.
ATACCAATGGTCGCGGTGTCCTCTACGCCTTCGGGCTCCACGACGATTTCGCCTTCGCCGACGACGGGGTGCGCGAACTGGCTGATCTGGTAGCCCTGTGGCAGGTCGGCATAGAAATAATTCTTGCGGTCGAAGCGCGACCATTTGTGGATCTCGCAGTTGAGCGCCAGTCCGGTCCTCACCGCCTGCCGTACCGCCTCGCCGTTGATGACCGGCAACATGCCGGGCATGGCCGCATCGACCAGGGAAACCTGCGTATTGGGTTCGGCACCGAACGCGGTCGCGGCGCCGGAAAACAGCTTTGCGGCCGTCGTCACCTGGGCGTGAACTTCAAGGCCGATGACGACCTCCCAGTCACCGGTGTCGCCCTTGATGCGGTAGTCGGTCATGGAATGGCCTTTAAAAGATGCTGTTCGGTCAGCCGCAGCTCGTTCTGGAACACCTCCACGCCCGGCCCGGTGCCGTTTACGTCGATGGAATTGCACATCAGGACGATGAGGTCGGCATATTCCGGAAAATTGCGCAGCTGACGCACGGCGACGATCTTCTGCGCCGCGCCGATCTCCTTGGCCTCCACACGCGCGAGGATCGCGGAAAAGGCCTCATAGCGGCGCAGCTGCTCCGCCGTCAGCGCGGACCGGCGGTTTCGGATCATCAATACGGCCAGGATGGCGAGCGGTACGCCGATGGCCGATCCCAGGATAAGCGCCGATACGATCGTCGCATTCATCGCGCTACCACCATTTCCCGGGCTGCGCCGTGAACCCGGCCGCGCGTTCCAGCGCGTAGCCGGCGTTGAACACATTTTCTTCGTCCAGCGCGTCACCGATCAGGTGCAGGCCGAGCGGAAGGCCATCCGCATCGAGCCCCGCGGGGACGCTCATCGCGGGCAGGCCGGCCAGGCTGGCCGGTACGCAGAACACGTCGTTCAGATACATGGCCAGGGGATCGTCCGCCTTTTCGCCCGCCGCAAAGGCCGCGCTGGGTGCCGTCGGCGTCAGGAGAAGGTCGCACTGTTCGAAGGCGCGCGCGAAATCGCGCTTGATCAGTGTCCGCACCTTCTGCGCCTGCAGATAATAGGCGTCGTAATAGCCCGCCGACAGGACATAGGTGCCGATCATGACGCGGCGCTTGACCTCGTCGCCGAACCCTGCCGAGCGCGTCGCCTCGTACATGTCGATGAGATTGCCGCCCTCGGGCACTTTGCGAAGGCCGTAGCGCACGCCGTCATAGCGCGCGAGGTTCGACGACGCCTCCGCCGGCGCGATGATATAATAAGCGGGAAGGGCGTATTTCGTGTGCGGCAGGGAGACGTCGACGATCTCCGCGCCGGCGTCGCGCAGCATGTCGGCGCCCTTCGCCCACAGCGCGTTGATCTCCTCCGGAGTGCCGTCGATCGTATATTCCTTCGGAATGCCGATGCGCTTGCCCCGCACGTCCCCCGTCAGCGCCGCCTCGAAATCGGGAAGCGGCAGGTCGAGGCTGGTCGAATCCTTGGGGTCGAAGCCGGCCATGGACTGGAGGAGGATGGCACAGTCGCGCACGCTGCGCGCCATCGGTCCGGCCTGATCCAGCGAGGAGGCGAACGCCACCGTCCCCCAGCGCGAGCAGCGGCCATAGGTGGGCTTGAACCCGGTGATGCCGGTAAAGGCGGCGGGCTGGCGGATGGACCCGCCCGTGTCCGTTCCCGTCGCGCCGGCGCAGAGCCGCGCCGCGACCGCCGCGCTCGATCCGCCGGAGGAGCCGCCGGGAACAAGGGCGGCGTTGCTGTCCGGCCGTCGCCACGGATTGACGACATCGCCCCAGGCGCTGGTCTCGTTGGACGAGCCCATGGCGAACTCATCCATGTTCAGCTTGCCCAGCATGCCGGCACCGTCCGCCTTCAGATTGGCGCTGACGGTCGACTCATACTGCGGAACGAAATCTTTCAGTATGTTGGAGCCGGCAGTTGATTCGACACCTTCGGTGCAGAACAGATCCTTGATGCCGAGGGGAATGCCGGCGAGCGGTTTCGCCTCGCCTGATTTGAGCGCCGCATCGGCCGCGTCGGCGGCCGCCATCGCGATCTCCGGCGTCTCGACGGTAAAGGCATTCAGCGCCCGCGCGGCCTCGACGGCATCGACATGCGCCCTCGTCAGCTCGTGCGCGGAAAAATCCCTGGCACGCAGTCCATCGCGCATCGCGGCCAAGCTCAGATCGGTCAAATCGGCCATCTATTCGATCACCTTCGGCACCGCGAAAAAGCCGTGCATCGGCTTCGGCGCGTTGGCGAGCACCTTGTCCTGCACATCGCCGTCGGTCACCACATCCTCGCGCCAGCGCAGGCTGTTCGCGATGACCGCCGTCGTCGGTTCGACGCCGGCCGTATCGACTTCACCCAATTGCTCAACCCAACCCAATATGTTGTTGAGTTCATTCATCATCGGTTCGACGCGATGTTCGGGCACTTCGATACGCGCGAGATGCGCGATCTTTCTGACGGTATCGGCGTCGACGGACATCGGGACTCCTTAGGGTATAGCAACAGCGGCGGTTAGCAGAGCATGTTGCAGTGCGGCAAGCGCGGCTATTTCGCGTGCTGCTCGATAAATTGCTGGTGCTTTACGCCGAAGCAGCCGAAGTCGCCGCCCGCACCGACGCCGTCGCAATGGCCGATGCCGAACCCCGGACGACCGAGGCGGGTCAGATCGTTGCGCTCGCGCGACACGCTAGGCGTTTCTTGATTGTAAGGATCAAAACGAGCTTCGCGTTCTTGCAGCCGGTAGGGCGAGCGAGGGGCCTCGCCGCGCCCGCAGACCAGAATCTCGTCCGGGTCCGCCGACGGATCGCAGCTGTCGTCCTCGCTCTCGGCGCCGGCCGCCTGTACCTGCACGGCTGCGATTTCCGCGGACGACAGCCGGATCTCGTTCTCTGCGGCCGGCACGTCGGCAGCGGCGAGCAAAAAGACCGACAACATCCCAATCACAGCGCCTCTCCTGCTGCGACACCACTAGCCCAGGCCCATTGAAAATTATAGCCACCCAGCCAGCCGGTTACGTCGACCGCCTCGCCGATTGCGTAAAGGCCGGGAACGCGGCGGCTTTCCATGGGTTTGGAGGACAGTTCCTTCGTGTCGATGCCGCCGGCCGTGACTTCGGCCTTCGCAAACCCTTCGCTGCCGTTCGGGGAAAATTCCCAGCGCGACAGACGCGTCGCCGCGCCGGACAGTTTGCGATCGGGGACGTTCGCGAGTTCGCCGTCAATGCCGATCCGATCGGCAAGCGTCGCGGCGAGGCGATCGGGCAGGCGAGCCGCCAGTGCGTTCCGAATACCCACGCGCGGCCGGGCGCGTTTTTCCTCGATCAGCCAGTCGTCATTCGCGGCCGGCAGGAAGTCGATCGCGACCGACTGTCCGGATCGCCAGTAGCTGGAAATCTGCAGGATCGCCGGACCGGACAGGCCGCGATGCGTGAAGAGTGCGGCCTCGCGAAAGCTGGTCTTGCCGCAGGAGGCCGTGACCTCCGCGCTGACGCCCGACAATTCCCGGAACAGCACTTCCCTGCCGCCCAGCGTCAGCGGCACGAGGGCAGGGCGCGGCTCGACGATCTTCAGGCGGAATTGCCGCGCCAGGTCATAAGCAAATCCTGTCGCGCCGATCTTCGGAATAGACGGGCCGCCGGTCGCGATCACCAGCGACGCGGCGGTGACCGTGCGAAGGCCGAACGCGACGCGGAACCGTCTGTCTCCATCGTCGATATGCGTTACGTCGCGGATGGATTTCCCGAGTGCGATCTCGGCGCCCGCGTCCGTCGCGGCCGTCATCAGCATGTCGACGATCTGCCGTGCGCTGCCGTCGCAGAACAGCTGGCCCAGCGTCTTTTCGTGCCAGGCGATGCCGTACCCGTCGACCAGATCGATGAAGTCCTGCGGCGCGTAGCGGCTCAACGCCGATTTCGCGAAATGAGGGTTCTGCGACAGGAACCGGTCGGGCGCCGTATGGACATTGGTGAAATTACAGCGCCCGCCGCCCGAGATCAGGATCTTCTTTCCGGGCGCGTCCGCATGGTCGATGACTAGCGTCCGCCGGCCGCGCCGCGCCGCAACGCCCGCACACATCAGCCCGGCGCCGCCCGCGCCCAGGATGATCGCATCATAGTGGTTGGGATCGTCTGCCATCACCGCCCGCTATGGCCGGACGGGCCGCGGCCGGCAATGGCGCCGGGCCTATCGAGACTTGGACGGGGACTTAAGTGAGCGCGATCAGGATGGCGATGGCGGCGCCGAACCCGGTCAGCGCCGTTCCGAAGGCACCGACGATCCGGAACAGGGCGAAGACTTTGCGGCCCCCGCTCAGATTCTCGCCATGCGATCCGGCGAGCGAAGAAAAGCCGATCGCGTGCGCCAGCCTGGCGACCGCAAATCCGAACGCAAGCAGCGCGACGGTCAGCGTCTGGCCGCTGAGGAGTTCTAGAAGCGCGATCCCGGCCAGCATGAGCGCCGCGTTCTCCGCCAGATTGCCGTGCCTTCTCACACGCTGTTCCAGGACGCGGTCATCATGAAGACCGACGAACTTGCCGGTGGTGGCGCGGTACATGCCGACGGTCAGCATCAGGACGATCTGCAGCGCCATCAGAAAGGCGGCGAGGGCGGCCGTATAGAGAGGCAGGTTCATATCAGTTTCCAACCGTTCGGTTAATCCGGATTACGATATCAGGCGCTTCGACGCGTCGGCCGCCTCACGCAGCGGTTGCGGCCGCGCCTCCACGCGCGTTGCGACCAGCGCGCCGTGCTGCAGTTGAACGAGCGTCCGCGCGAGCGTTTCGACGTTCCATCCCACGCCGCCGCCATCGGCGATCGCGGCGTCGGCAATGGCCCAGTAAAAGGCTTCGACCCGGGCGAAGATTTCCGACGCGACCGTGCGGATCTGCGGCATGTCGGTACCCACTTCGACGGCCAGACCGGCGATCGGGCAGCCATACATGTCGCCCTCTTCGTCATAGACGGACCGGTGGGCGGCCAGGAAGCGGCCATAGATACCGTCGAGACGCCCGACGGGCGTGTCGTCTTCCCGGAATGCCGGCTCGAAGATGCAGGTGATGGCACGGTCGCCGGCGCGGCGGATCACCGCCTCCGCCAGATCGGCCTTCGTGGGGAAGTAGCGATAGATCGTCGCCTTGTTGACCTCGGCAGCGCGGGCCAGTTCGTCCATCGAGACGCCATGGTAGCTGCGCCGCCAGAACAGGCCCGCCGCGGTCTGGCGAATGTGCGCCGCCGTCGTTTCGCCCTTGGGCGTCAGGATCGCTATCGAAGACATAAACGAACGGTTAGTTTTTCAAAAAGGCTGCGTCAAGCACGGTATTGGCAACAGGTTCGGGCACCACCTTCGCGCGTCACTTCCGGCCATTACTTTCGTCCACCCGACCGGCATGATAGGCGGAAGGACTTTTTCCAACTGGATCCGTACCTGACCGCATGGCTGCGCGCTGGTTTCTCATCTTGATCGCCGTCTTCATCGTGCTGGCCGTTCTGGGCGCGGTCGGCTGGGCGGCGTTCGGCGACCGGTTGATGCAGGCCTATCTGACGCCGACGGTCGCCTTCGCGGACAGTCCGAAACCGCCGCCGACGCTTTACGACGATCCCGCCAGCTGGGTGGCGCGGCCGGGGATACCGTCGCCGGAGGCGAACTGGACGCCCGCCGGCTATCGGCCGGCGCCGGAAACCGCGGCATCGGTCTTTTACGTGCATCCGACCACCTATTTGCAGGCCGACCGCTGGAATGCGCCGCTGGAGCCCGATGACGAAGGCGCGCTATTCCGCCGCGGCCTCTTCACACGCAGCCAGGCGAGCGTCTTCAACGGCATCGCCGACATCTGGGCGCCGAAATATCGCCAGGCGGCGTTCGGCGCCTTCCTGGCGTTCGACCAGCCGGACGCCGCGCGCGCCTTCGCGCTCGCCTACACCGACATCGCAAAGGCATTCGCGATATTTCTCGCAAATACCGACCCCGAGCGTCCGATTATCCTCGCAGGGCATAGCCAGGGGTCGCTGCATGTTCTGACCCTCCTGGCACGCGATATTGCCGGGACGCCGCTGACCGACCGTCTGGTCGCGGTCTATGCCCCGGGCTGGCCGATCTCGATCGACGCCGACCTGCCCGCACTCGGACTGCCGCCCTGTGCGGCGCCCGAGCAGACCGGATGCCTGCTGGGATGGCAGAGCTTTGCCGAGCCGGCCGATCCGGCCCTCATCACCGACGCCTTTGACCTGACGACGGGCTTTGCCGGTGTACCGCGCGCGGACACCGAACTGGTCTGTACCAACCCGCTGACCGGCGGTGCGCCGGGGCCTGCGCTCGCGGACGCGAATATCGGCACGCTGGTTCCCGAACGCGACATGAGCGCGGCAGAGCTGGAGGCTGGCCTGATCGGCGCCGACTGCACCGGCCGCGGCTATCTCAGCCTGGGCGCCGACGCGCCCGATCTCGGCGGCTATATTCTTCCGGGCAACAATTATCACGTGTACGACTATCCGCTGTTCTGGGCCAATGTCCGCGCGGATGCGGAGCGGCGGGTAAACGCATTTCTGGGCCGCTGACCCCGGCGCGGTTTTGCGTAAAGCTGCCGGCGGGCGGCGTCCTTTGCGGCGTTGATCCGGGCACGAAGCAGATTGGCCTTGCCTTCTGCGATGCGGAATGGCGCACGGCCGGGCCCGACAGTGTGATCCGCACCCGTAAACAGGCGGATGATCTTGATGCCATCGCCGGACGGCTGGATGCGCGCGGCGCGGTGGGCTTCGTCGTCGGCATGCCGATGAACGCCGAGGGCAAGCCTGACCGCGGCGCGCAGCGTTGCCGCGCCTTCGGCCGGACGCTCGAGGACCGGTTCGGCCTGCCGCTTCTGATGTGGGACGAGAGCCTGACGTCGTCGGCGGCCGAGGACGCCATGCGCGCGGCGGGCATTCCTGCGGCCAAATGGCCCGAGCGCATTGATGCCCATGCCGCCGCGATCATGTTGCAGGATGCCCTCGACTGGTTCGCGCGCCAGGCCATCGGCGATACCTGACCCGCACGAGCATTGCTCCTGCGCGGACGAGCATCTACACGCGCATCCCGATGAACGCCGCCGCGACCCCGACGATTCCCGTTCCCGACGGCGTCCACCCTTTTCCCTATGATCACCTTCTTGACAGTACACGGTAGCCGTCGAGGGCTGCAGCGTTGGCGAGATGCTGCGCGACGACAGTCTTGCCAACGCCACCTTTGAAGTTA
>JBCCAC010000094.1:0-7846 GCA_039815015.1 Pseudomonadota bacterium
CGAAGGCGAATAGGCGCGGACTGAGGCGACGGGCAGCCGTCGGCTCGTCCGGCCCGTCCTTCCGCTATTCCCGTTCGCGCGTGCTGGGGGTGAAGCGTCCCGTCACCCGGCCCGGCTGACCGGTCTCGGCATTGACGGCCGCATCGAACGTCGACCGGCCGCTCGCCAGGTCGATCATCAGCCGCTCGCCGCGCAGAACGTCGGTGCCGCGTTCCAGCACCACACCGCCCAGCATGGTGATCTGCGCACTGTCGACATCATAGATCGCCCGTGCGGAGCGGGCGTTTTCAGCGGGCGTAGCGATCCTGACATCGCCGTCGGCATCCAGCCGGTCGACCTGAACATCGCCGCCGACCGTATCGTAGAAGACCCGGACACGGGACGCATCGAGGTCGAGATTGCCCTGTTTCACGGCGACATTGCCCGTCGCGATGGCCTGATTCTGCCGGTCGAGTACCTCGATCCGCCCGGCATCGAGGACGATCTCGGCGTTCCGGTCGTGATCGCGAATGGACGTGCCGGGCAGTGTCTGCGCCGCAGCCAGGCTGGCCGCGAACCCGCCCAGGGCCAAAGCCCACCGGCCTAACTTCATGCGCAGCGTCATCTGGGATCGATCCTCATTCTGGCATTGCCATCCAGCGTCACCGTCCGTGCCGTGATATCGGCGATCATCGTATCGGCCGCGAACGTACCGATCGGCAGTGCGCCGACGACCCGCTCGTCGCTTTTGACGCGCCGCGCGGGAATGTCCACGGTCACGTCGGAGGTCACCAGCCGGTATCCGTTCGAACGCGCGACACGGACCGGCCCGGCGACGAGCAATCGTTCGCGTTCCAGCTCGTAAATCCCGCTCGGCGCCGTGACCGTCGCCGCCCCGTCGTCCAGCTGCAGCCGCGCGCGCAGACCGGTCAGCCGAACCCGCGGATCGGCGCTGGTTTCCTGCACGCCGCTATCGGCCAGGATCGCGAAGGGGCGCCCCTGCGCATCCTCGCCGCGATAGACGGCCTCGCCCAGCCGCATGCGGTCGCCGGCCATGGCGACCCGATCCTTCGACAGGATGAACGAAAATTCGCGCGCCTGGGTCAGTGGCCAGACGAGCCCGGCGGCGAGGACGGCGGCCGCCATGATCGGCAGCGTGACGCGGACCAGTTTCGTGACGCGGTCGCGCGGCGATCCGGGCAGCGCCCAGGCGCGATCGCGCGATCCGGGCACCGGCCCCACCGGTACCGGGCCGCGCCCGCCTTCGCCCATGAATCCCGTTTCGGCGTCCATCGCCCGATTATGCTCCGACTAACATGAACGAGAGCGATCGAAGGGGATCGCAGACACCACGCATACGCCGAGCGTTCCCGAAACGCATGACCACCGCCCGTCAGGAATGCGCGAAAATATCCGTATCCGGCCAGCCGAGCAGATCGAGTTCCGCCCGTACGGGCAGGAAGTCGAAACAGGCCTGCGCCAGCTCCGTACGCCCGTCCCGCGCCAGTCGCTCGTCGAGCACGGTCTTGATTTCGTGAAGATAGCGAACGTCCGACGCCGCATATTCGACCTGGGCATCGGTCAGGCGCGTCGCGCCCCAGTCGCTCGACTGCTGCTGCTTCGAGATATCCTGCCCGATGGTCTCGCGGGCAAGATCGCGCAGGCCGTGGCGGTCGGTATAGGTTCTTACCAGCTTCGACACGATCTTCGTACAGTAGACGGGCGCCATGGTGACGCCCAGCCAACGCTTGACCGCCGCGATGTCGAAGCGGGCGAAGTGCAGGATCTTCACGCGTTTCGGATCCGCCAGCAAAGCCTTCAGGATCGGCGCGTCGTAATGCCCCTTGTCCAGCCGCACGACATGCTCGTCCCCGCCGCCGTCCGACAGCTGGACGACGCACAGGCGGTCGCGGTGCTGGTTGAGGCCCATGGCCTCGCAGTCCACCGCGATCGCCCCCGAATTCGCGAGCGCGCCCGGGGGCAGGTCACCTTCGTGTACGTGTACCGTCATTCACCTGGCGTCCTGCCGACCCAATTCGAAACACCGGTCCCGACCGGTCAATATCGACCGGCCCATATCAAACCGGCCTATATCGATGTCAGACCACTTCGATCTGATCGACGGACACGCGTCCGCGGCGATCGCGTGCCAGTTCGAAGGACACGCGCTGGCCTTCCGACAGGGTCGACAGACCGGACCGCTCGACGGCGCTGATGTGCACGAACGCGTCGGGCTGTCCATCATCGCGGCTGACGAAGCCGAAACCTTTCATGGCGTTGAAGAACTTGACGGCACCGTCGAGCCGCTCGCCCGGCGTGAAATCGACATCCTCGTCGCGCGGACGCTCCTCACGCTGCGGACGGGCGGGCGCCGCGATGGGCTCGCCTTCGATCTCCAGATTCGCCGCCGACAGCCGGCCGCCCTTGTCCATCAGTTCGAAACGGATCGGCTGACCTTCGCCCAGGCTGGAATGGCCGGCGCGCTCGACGGCGCTGATGTGAACGAAGACGTCCTCGCCCTCGTCACGCGCAATGAAGCCGAAGCCCTTGGTGGGGTTGAACCATTTTACGGTGCCGGACGCCTGGCCGAGCGACATGCCGGCGTCGCGGCCGCCGCCACCACCGCCGCCGCCGCGATAGCCACCGCCACCGCCGCCGCCATAACGGTCGCCGCCTCCGCCGCCGTAGCGATCACCGCCACCATAGCCGCCGTCGTTGAAACCACCGCCGCCGAACCCGCCGCGGTCGTAACCGCCGCCGTAGGAATCATTGCCGCCGCCAAAATCCCGATCGCCGCCACCGTGACGATCGCCCCGGCCGCGCCGGCGTCCTTCGTAACCCATTTATTTCCGTCCCATAGTCTCGCTCGTGCCGGCGGGCGCGTTACTTGCCGGTTTGCGGTCAGATGCCCCTTTTCATTTTGGACGTCATGCCGCTGATCACAGTTTATTTCCGGTCCGCGCGCCGCGGAACCCGACTCGGATGTACGGGGCACTAAGATCCCGCACAGTTCTCGCATAACGGCAAACGCAGTCTGCGAACAGAGCTTTATGGCGTCGCGCCCGCGGCCGTGCGGCGCGCGACGTGCCGCTTCTGATCGTTGCGGTAGCGTGCCATCAGCCAGATCCCCGGCAGCATCAGCAGGGGCACCGAGACGATCCAGATGATCTCGACCGCCGCCAGCGCCGCGTCGCTATTGGCGCTGCCCCGCGCCGGGTCGAAACCGTAGAGCGCAAGTAATGGAAACAACACGGCGACCGGTACCACGAAACCGAGCTTCTGCGCCGTGGTCAGAAGCGCGTTCAGAAGGCCGATGCGGTCGGCGCTGCCGGCCGCCTTCTCCGCATCCGCATGATCGGCGAGCATGGCGCGCAGAAGAAAGGCCGGCGCGGCATAGGACAGGCCGACGAACAGGATGGCGATCAGGCTGGCGATCGGCCGGTCGGCGGAAAACACGAACGACGCCGCGACATGCGCGATGCCGCCATAGGCCGCCGCACAGGCGCCGGTACGGGCCTTGCCGATCCGCTTCGCCAGACGGAGCCATAGGGGTAGACCAACGAGGCCGCTGACGAAATAGGCGAGAAGGCCGATGGCGGACAGCGTGTCGGTAAAGCCTCTCACCTCCTCCGCGAAGAAACGGAACAGGGATCCGGTGGCGCCGCCGGCCAGATGAACCGAAACGTCGGCGATGATGAGCAGCCTGAGATCGGCATCGCGAAAAACGCGCTTCACGTCTGCCCAGCGCATGTGCGCCGGCGTCAGATCGCCGCGCGTGCGAGGAACCAGAATGAGCGCGGCGCCCACCGTCAGCGGGATGGAAACCAGCACGAACGCGCCCATGGCATAGACCGCCGGGGGCGCCGCTGCTCCCATGAAAACCCCGAGCACGGCCGGCAGCGCCAGGACGAGGATCAGGCCGGCCAGGTGTCCGCCCTGCCAGAAACTGTAGATGCGGCTTCGCTGATGATAATCGTCCGTCAGCGTGGCGCCCCAGCTGATATGCGGCACGTTCAGCATGGACTGGCCGGCGTAAAGCGCGGCAAGGCCGAACCCCAGATACCAGAGGCCGATGCCCTGCGGCGCGAAGAACACGGCCGCGGTCGCGATGAAGGTCAGGATCGCGCCGACCATGATCCACGGCTTGAACCGGCCGAAGCGCGTACGCGTATTGTCGGCCCAGTGCCCGACGACGGGGTCGAAGATCGTGTCGATGCCGCGCACCAGGCCGAAGATCAGCCCGACCGCGGCAAGGTCGAGACCGAGTTCGCCGGCGAAATAGGGCGGCAGGAAGACGACGAGGGGGAGGCCGGTCGCCGCGACGGGAACGCCGGGGCCGGCATAGGCGGTCAGGCGCGCGGCGGAAGGACGTGTAGGGCTCGCGGCGGACATCTCCTCCCAGACTATGGCAGCGAGTCTTCGGCGCAACCCTAGCGAATAGCCAAGGGGCTCAACGGTTGCGCCCGGCGCGCCGCCGCCCTAGCGCTGCCGCCAATATGTAGGGAGGCCCTTCGACGATGACATTCAGGACCCTCAGGACTGCCGCTACGGCGCTCGCCATTCTCGCCGCGCCCGCTGCGGCCGAAACGCTGACCGTCCATGCCGGCACGCTCATCACGGATCCCGCGGAACCGGCGCGCGGCGCCTCCACCATAACGGTCGAGGACGGCCGCATCACGAACATCGCCGACGGTCTACAGCCGCCCGCGGACGGCGCGACGCTCGTCGATCTCAGCAATCTGACCGTGATGCCCGGCCTGATCGACGCGCATGTCCACCTGACCGGCGATCATGACACGCCCTATGCACGGACCTTCACCGACACGGACGAATATGGCGTCACCATCGGCCTGAAAAACGCATTGAAAACGCTGGATGCCGGCGTCACGACGGTGCGCGACCTGGGTTCCGCGCCGCAAACCATGTTCGCCGTCCGGCGCGCGATCGAGGAGGGCCTGCACGCGGGACCGCGCATCGTCGCGTCCGGGCCGGCGATCTCCATTATCGGTGGTCATGGCGACGTCTCGCGCGGCCGCCCGGAGGTGGTCGAGGCGCTGTCCGGCTACAATACCTGTACCGGCCCCGAACAGTGCGCGATGCGCGTGCGCGAATTCAGTCGCGCCGGCGCCGATCTGATCAAGATCACCGCGACGGGCGGCGCCCTTTCGCAACAGGGCCGCGGACTGGAGGCGCATTTCACGAGCAAGGAGATGGATGCGATCGTCGATACGGCGCGCTCGCTCGGCCTGAAGGTCGCGGCGCATGCGCACGGCGCGCGCGGTATCGAAGCCGCGACCCGCGCCGGCGTCACCTCCATCGAACATGGCACCTTCATCGACGAGGACGGCATCGAGGCCATGAAAGCGGCCGGCACCTGGTACGTGCCGACGCTGATGGCCTATCGCGGCATCGAGGAACAGCTCGGCACCGGCATCTACACCCCGGTCGTGGAGGGCAAGATCCGCCAGACGCTGGCCTTCGTGGGCAAGGGCCTCGCCGCCGCCGACGATGCCGGCGTCAGGATCGCCTTCGGCACCGACGCCGGCGTCTTTGCGCATGGCCGCAATAAGGAGGAGGCGCTCATGCTGGTCGAACGCGGCGGCATGAGCGCGCGCGACGTCCTCGTCGCGGCCACGAGCGGTTCGGCCGAACTCCTGGGGGTCGCGGCGGACACCGGCACGCTGGCCGTCGGCAAGAGCGCCGACCTGATCGGGATCGAAGGCGATCCCCTAAGTGACATCGGCGCGCTGACCCGTATCCGCTACGTGATGGCGCGCGGCAACGCGCACGACCTGCCACGGTAAATATCCGATCGCGGCCCGACGGGAATATGATGTGCGCCGCGACCCCATTCATGACGATAGGAAAGCAAACGACATGAACATCCGCCTGTCCGCCCACGGCCTCGCCGCGACGACCGCGCTCGCACTGTCCCTTACCGCCTGCGCGACGGCCGAGACGCCCGCACCGCAAACCGCAGAGGCCGCGCCCGCACCGGCGACGACAACAGCGGCGGCAACGGCGACGGGCGCCGCGACCATGACGCAGGCCGAGGCCCACGACGCGCTGTGGGCGCTCTTCAGGACATCGAACGATGCGCAGCTCGAGCGCAATCCGCTATTCGCGATCCTGCGCGGCGACACGCGGTTCGCCGACCGGTTCGGGGACTATATTTCGGACGAGTATTTCGCGACCGAGCGACGGGTGAATCAGGAGGAAATCGCGCGCCTGGACGAAATTCCGCGCGACGTTCTCTCGGCCACCGACCAGATCGCCTACGACACGTTCGAGCATCAGCTGCGGCAGACCGAACGCGGCCTGGTGCCGGAGATCGTCGCCTTGGAAGTGGTGCGCCCGGTCAATCATTTCCGCGGCTTTCACACCTTCTATCCCGTCATCGCCAGCGGTCAGGGTGCCGCCCCCTTCGCGACGGTCGAGGATTACGAGAACAATCTGAAGCGGCACGAAGGCTTCGTCACCTATGTCGACCGCGCCATCGAACGCTTCCGCGAGGGACAGGAAAGCGGGGTCTACGAAACCAAGCTGACCATCGAAAACGTCATCGGCCAGCTCGACACGCAACTGGCCGAAGATCCGAAGGAATCGCCCTATTACGCGCCGGTACTGCGCTTTCCGGACGAATTTTCGACGGCCGACAAGGACCGGCTCGCCGCGGCCTACGAGACCGTGATCCGCGAGGACATCTTCCCCGCCTATCGCCGCATGCGCGCCTATCTGGCCGACGAATATCTCGCCGAGGCCCGCGACGAGGTCGGCCTGTCGTCGATGAAGGGCGGCGCCGATCTTTACGCCAAGATGATCCGCGACACGACGACGCTCGACCTGACGGCGGACGAAATCCACCAGCTCGGCCTACGCGAAGTGGCGCGCATTACCGAAGAGATGGAGGGCATCAAGACGACCGTCGATTTCGACGGCTCGCTGGCCGAATTCTACGAATTCATCCGCGAGGATCCGCAGTTCAAACCGGAATCGCGCGAGGCGCTCGGCGAAGGCTATTACCGCATCGGCGAGATCGTCGACGAGCGGATTCGCGAGCAGTTCTCCACCATACCGAAAACGCCGCTCGAAATCCGCGCGGTCGAGCCCTTCCGCGAAAAGAACGCGGCCGGTGGCTCCTATAATGGCGGTAATCCCGACGGCTCGCGCCCGGGCGTCTTCTACTACAACGCCTATAATCTTCCCGAGCGGCTCACGCCCGGCATGGAGACGCTTTACCTGCATGAGGGCTCGCCCGGGCATCATTTCCAGATCAGCCTGGCGCGCGAGAATGAGGCGCTGCCCGACTTCATGCGCTTCGGCGGCAATACCGCCTATGTCGAGGGATGGGCGCTCTATGCCGAGACCCTGGGCGATGAACTGGGTCTGTTCACCGACCCCTATCAGCGCTTCGGCCATCTGAACGACGAGATGCTGCGCGCCATGCGGCTGGTCGTCGACACCGGCCTCCATTCGAAGGGCTGGGGCCGCGACCAGGCGATCGACTATATGCTGGAAAATTCCGGCATGACGCGCACCGAAGCGGTGGCGGAGGTCGAGCGCTACATCGCCATTCCGAGCCAGGCGGTCGCTTACAAGATCGGCGCGCTGAAGATCGTCGAACTGAAGGAACGGGCACAGGCCGCCATGGGCGACGCCTTCGACCCGCGTGAATTCCATGCACAAATCCTGATGACCGGCGCCCTGCCGCTGCCGATCCTGGAACGGAAGATCGACGACTGGATCGCCTCGAAAGCCTGACTTACTCCGGTCCCATTATGCACCGCCATTACACGCTACCGCCCCGGACCTGATCCAGAACCCTTCGCGATATCGGGCGGAGGCTCCGGATCATGTCCGGAGCCTC
>JBCCAC010000036.1:0-11650 GCA_039815015.1 Pseudomonadota bacterium
ACCTTGGGATATCTCAAGATCGGGTGGAACATATGGACGGGACTATTTCCATGAGAAACAAAGAGATAGGACGCAGTGATACCGCTTGAAATCAGCGTTCAAGCCGTCTCGACCGCACCAATCCGATGTCGGCCCCGCAGCGTTGGGGCGTCGTCCTAAACGACCAGATCGGCGTTGTTCAAAGGTGCGACATGCGCCTCGATCTGGCGCGCGATCTTGTGGAAGGTCTCGCCGTCCACGGCTGCCGTCCGCCAGGCCGCGCCGATGCTGCGATAGGGGTGCCAGTCCTTTATATCCAGGATGCTGATACCCGACAGGCCGCCGGCCTCGGACCGCAGATAGCATTTGGGCAGCAGGCATAGACCGAGACCCGACGCCACCATCTGTTGCAGGCTGTCGAGGCTCGTGCCCTCATAATCGCGAAGCAGCTGCATGCCGAGCTCCGCGCAGATCTCGACGGTCTGCCGGTGATAGGCGTGGCGCCGGTCCATGCTGAGGACGTTTTCGCCGGTCAGACGTTTGCGGTCGACCGCGCGCTCCCCCACCAGCGGATGGTCCTGCGGCGCCACGAGGTAGAGCTGCTCGCGGAACAGCGGCTCGACGGTGATGCCGCCGCCATCCAGCGGCATCGGCCCCAGCACCATGTCCAGCTGCCCACTCGCAAGGTCGAGCCGCTGATCGTCGGGGATGCCCTCGCGGATATAGAGTTTCAGGTCGGGCTCCGCGCGATGCAGCTCGGCGACGATCTGCGGCAGGATGTAAGGGCCGAGCGTCGGCGTCGTTCCGAACCGTATCATGCCCGCCAGCCCTTCCCTCGCCCGCCGCGCGGCGGCGCGAAGATCCTTGACGTCCAGGAGGACGCGGCGCGCACGGTCGGCGATCTCGCGACCGACCGGTGTCAGCGCGGCGCCCGCCATCCCGCGTTCGACGAGCGTCACGTTCAGCCGGTGCTCCATCGCCTTCAATTGCTGGCTGAGCGTCGGCTGGGAAACGTGCACCGTCTGCGCCGCACGGCCGAAATGGCCGTGATCGGCGATGGCGACCAGATATTCCAGCTGTCGCAAGGTGGGCATGATGGCCAGCTCCGATAGGTTTTATCTATCGCTAGTGCATTGTGGGAACGATTGGAACACGGCCCGGCGATGACTAGCGTCAAATCGTCGCCATTTTGGATGTAATTGTAGCTGCGATTTCAAACATGATCGTGGATGTAGCAGACATAAGCAGGGAGTTGTAACGACGTGAAGACTCCTTCGCTCTTCCATCAGCTCAGCCAGCTTCACGAAAGACTTAGCCGGGGCCTTGACGAGCTTTCGGCCGATTTCGTCACCAATGACGAAGAGCGCCTGCATCTCGCAGCCGTGCGCGCGCTTCTCGCGCAAGAGATCGAGCGACTGCTACGGGCCGAAGAACACAGGCTGATGTCGCGGGAACCTGACTGAACGCGTCCGCATTCAGGGTTTGTCGGCCGCGTGTCGCCCCGTCATATTCCGTCAGGAGCCTTCACCCCATGACCCTGCGCGCCGTCGACATGATCCGCGATTTCATCGCCAGGGAAACGTCCGGCGGTTTCATGTTGATGGGCGCCGCGCTCGCGGCGCTCCTCGCCGTCAATGTCGGCCTTGATCCCTTATATGACGCGCTCTGGTCGACGCCCGTCGAGGTTCGCGTCGGCGCGCTCCAGATCGCCAAGCCGCTGCTTCTCTGGGTCAATGACGGCCTGATGGCGGTCTTCTTCTTCCTGATCGGGCTGGAGGTGAAGCGCGAGGTGCTGGAGGGCGAACTGTCATCGCTCGATCAGGCCGGCCTTCCCATCGTCGCCGCGATCGGCGGCATGGCCGTCCCGGCGCTGGTCTTCGTCGGCATCAACGCCGGCATTCCGGCGAATCTCGACGGCTGGGCCATTCCCGCCGCGACCGACATCGCCTTCGCGCTCGGCATTCTCGCGCTCCTCGGCGGGCGCGCACCGGCCAGCCTCAAGATCCTGCTGCTCGCCGTCGCCATCATCGACGATATCGGCGCCATCCTGATCATCGCGCTGTTCTATACGGCCGAACTGTCCCAGCTCGCGCTCGCCCTGGCTGCGGTGGCGACCGCCGCGCTCATCGCCATGAACCGGTTCGGCGTCACGCGCATCGCCGCCTATGTCCTCGTCGGCACCGTCCTGTGGGTGTGCGTCCTGAAGTCGGGCGTCCACGCAACCCTCGCCGGCGTCGTCATCGGCCTCTGCATCCCGCTCCGCACGGCGGATGGCGGGTCGCCGCTGAAGACGGCGGAGCACGCGCTGCATCCCTATGTAGCCTTTCTGGTGCTGCCCGTTTTCGCCTTCGCCAATGCCGGCGTATCGCTCGCCGGGATCGGCCTGGACGATTTTCTCGCACCATTGCCGCTCGGCATTGCCGCCGGCCTCGTCGTCGGCAAGCAGATTGGCGTCTTCGGCTGCATGTATCTCGCCAGCGCCGTCGGCCTCGTCAGGCGCCCCGGCGACGTCGGCTGGACCCAGCTTTACGGCCTAGCCTGCCTGACGGGCGTCGGATTCACCATGAGCCTCTTCATCGGCAGCCTCGCCTTTTCGGACGCCGGCCAGATCGACGCCGTCAAGATCGGCGTCCTCGCCGGCTCCTTGATTTCGGGCCTGATGGGCTACGCGCTCCTGCGCTGGGGCCCGCGTCTTTCGACGTCATCCAGAACCGAAGAAATGGTGCCGCTTAGGTGACTCGAACACCTGACCCCATCATTACGAATGATGTGCTCTACCAGCTGAGCTAAAGCGGCCCGGGCCTGTCGGGCATCCACCACGCATTCGCGGGCGGCCCCATCGACCGAAGGCGGGCGCAATAACAGCGTGGCCACGCCATGACAAGCGCGTGCCCCGCCTGTGACTTTGTCTACCTCTCGGGCGCTCGGTTACCCATGAAAATGTTAACCATCCGGAAAGTGCGGGCTTCTAGATAGAAGGTTCGACGGGCGCACATCGCCCGCGCCGAGACATGGGGGAATGACACCGGTGATGGACGATCAGAGCGCGCTCAACGCGCCCGACATCGACACTGCGGAGGCCGAAGATCCCGAATTCGAGGCGCCGCCCGTATTCGCCGAACAGGACGAGCGCCGCATGCATGTGCGCGCCTATAATCACTGGGCCAGCCTCCTTAACGGCCGTGAATTTCCGGCCCCTGGCGATCTCGTGCCCGCCGACATCGACGATTTCGGGCCGAACAGCGTTCTCCTCGATTTCGGCGAGGATCACGAAAATCCGATCCTGCGCTTCATCGGCGACCGGCTGCGTGCGGAATGCGATCTGGAGGACGCGGAGATCGGCTTCGGCGCCGTCCCTGCACGGTCGCTGCTGTCACGCCTGACCGACCATTATTTCGAGATCATCGCCAATCGCGCGCCGATCGGATTCGAGGCCGAATTCACCTCGCGGCGCGGCAACACCACGCTCTATCGCGGCATATTGATGCCGCTCGCCTCCGACGGGCAGACGATCGACTGCATTTATGGCGTCATCAACTGGAAGGAGATCGCCGAGCCCGAGATCGCGGATCAGCTCGCCCTCGACACCGCCGATATGATCGCCAGCGCGCTGGAAACGGCACCGCCCGCCGACGATATCGAAGATCTGCTGTTCGGCGAAGATCGTGCGGATCGGGACGAGGCGGCGCCTGCCGACCTGCCCGCGGACGCCTCGCTCGCCGATCGGCTGGCCGTCGCCCGCGACGAGGCCGACGGCTTCGCCAGTGCCAATGAACGCAGCCGCCGCGCGCTTTACCGCGTGCTGTCGCAGGCTTGGGACTTCCACCTTGCCACGCGCTCGGCCCCCGAAGACTATGCGGACATGCTGCGCGATGCCGGCCTGAAGGTTCAGGCGCGCGCGCCGATGACGCCGGTCGTCAAGCTGATCTTCGGTGCCGGTTATGACAAGGCGCGGCTGACCGAATTTGCCGCCGCGCTCGCACATGCGCACCGCGCCGATATCGGCGCGGGCGCGTTCACCGCGTTCCTGGACCAGACCGGTGGTCTGAAGGCCGCGGTCGCCGCCGAACGCAAGGCGCGCCGCGCTGATGCCGGCAAGCCGAAGCGCGATCCGCTGGCCGTCCGCCGCGCAGACCTGCGTCAGCGGCCGGCCGTCCAGACCCTGCCTTTCGCAGCCGATACGGATGAGGAATTCGTTCTCGTGCTCGCGCGCCGCGACGCGACCGGCACGCTCGGCGCCATCGCCGCCGTTCCGCATGACGAGCGCCTCGTCGCCGGCGCGCTGAAGCGGGTGGACTGACGCAGAGCCGGCCTCGACTTCGCTTGTAGAAAAATTGGGCACTCAATAGATGGGGACGACGATTTCCCGCCCCCTTTCGAAAGGCGCCGCCAATGGCGACCGACGCACGGCAGGCCTCCGCTTCCGCCGCCGACCGATCCGATCCCCATAACGACACGGGAGGGGACGCGCCCGCTTCCCCGCTTCCGACAGCCGCCGACAATGCGCTGCGCGACGCGCTGATCGCCGGCGCGCTGCCGGGCGACGCCGAAGAACTCGATGCGGCGACCGTCGCGCGCATTGCGACGTTCGCCGGCCGCGCGCTCTTCGAGCGGGCCGCCGAATGTCCCGCGATGCTGATCGAAAGCACCGAACCGGAGCCCGGACGGCGGCGCACGGCACTCGCGATCAGCAATGACGACATGCCGTTTCTGGTCGATTCCGTCACCAATGCGCTGACGGCCCGCGGCATGGCGATCCATCGCCTGCTGCACCCCATCGTCGACGTGGCGCGCGACGAGGATGGGCGGCTTCTGGCGCTGTCCCCCGCGACCGGAGAGCGTGCGCCCGACGACCGGTCGCGTGAATCGCTCATCTATATAGAGGCCGATCGCATCACGGCGCGCGGCCGGACCGCGCTCGCCGCCGATCTGACACCCGTCCTCGCCGACGTGCGCGCCGCCGTTTCGGACTGGAAGCGGATGGTGGCTGCGCTGGACGGGGCGGCGCGCACGCTGGCCGCCGCCGCATCGCCTGCGGCTCGTGAAGATATTGCGGAAGCGGAGGCGTTCCTCGACTGGCTCGCCGCCGACAATTTCACGCTGCTCGGTTATGCCGCCTATGCGTTCGAGGGTGCGCTCGACGACGCCGGCGAAGAACCGGTCGCCGAAACGGCCCTCGGCCTCCTCAGGGATCCCGCATTTCCGGTCTGGCGCGGCGAGAGCGGGTTCGAGGTGCTGCCCGCTGCGCTGCGCGACTTCATGCGCACACCCGACCCGCTCCTGATCACGAAGGCGAACGCCATCAGCCGCGTTCACCGCGCCACCTATTATGATGTGGTCAGCGTCAAGCGATACGATGCCGACGGTTCGGTTTGCGGCGAATATCGCTTCGTCGGCCTGTTCACCTCGGCAGCGCTCGCGACGTCGCCGACGCGCGTGCCCGTCCTGCGCCGGCGCATCGAAGAGGTCTCCTCGACGCTCGGCTACGACCCGAAAAGCCATTCGGGAAAGGCGCTGGCGCACATCTTCGAGACCTTCCCGCGTGCCGACCTGTTCCTGACCGGTGCCGAACGGCTCGCGGAAATGGCGAAGGGCATGATGTCCCTGCTCGATCGTCCGCGGCCGAAGATGTTCGCCCGCACCGATCCGTTCGGCCGCTTCGTGTCGGCGATCGTCTACGTCCCGCGCGAGGCATATAATACCGGCATACGCTCGCGCGTCGGCGCGATGCTGGAACACGCCTTTCAGGCCCGTCTCGCCCGTTTCGACGTCGAATTCCGGTCGGAAGGCCTTGCGCGCGTTCAATATTATCTCGGCACGACGCCCGGCCAGGTGCCGGAAATCGACGAGGCCGAGCTGAATTCGGCCTTGAAGCGCCTGGTGCGCGGCTGGACCGAGGCGCTCGATATCGAGCTTGCCGACCGGTTCGGCGGCCAGCGCGGCGGGCGCCTGTCGCTCACCTATTCCGGCGCCTTCTCGGCCAGCTATCGCGAACAGTTCGCCGCGCCCGAGGCGGCGACGGACGTCGACCGCCTGGCGCGTCTCGACGGCCCGGCCGACCGCGACGTGCATTTCTACCGCACCGGCGCCGATCCCGACGAGCGCCTCAGAATCAAGATCTACCGGCTGGAGGACATCATCCCGCTGTCCGACATGGTGCCGGTTCTGGAGGCGTTCGGCTTTCGCGTCATCGAGGAATATCCCTTCGACCTCGCTGGCGGACGTCTGGGCTGGGTGCACGATTTCGTGGTCGAGAGCGCGCATGGCGACGCGCTCGATCTCGGATTCCTGAAACGGCAGGCCGAGGGGGCGCTGAGGGCCGTTCTGGTCGGCGAGCAGGAAAACGACGCCTTCAACGGCCTCGTCACCGGCGCCTCGCTCGCCATCCAGCATGCGGCGTGGCTGCGCGCCTATTATCGCTATCTCCGCCAGACCGGTCTGACCTACGGCATGGCGACGGTCGTCGATGCGCTCCGCACGCACCCACAACTCGCCGCCGACCTCGTCGGCCTGTTCCACGCCCGCTTCAACCCCGACGTCAGCGACCGGCCGGCCGAACTGTCGCGCGCGCGCCGTGCCGTCACCTTCGGCCTGCGCAGTGTCGAGGCCATAGACGAGGACCGCATTCTCAGGCTCTACCGCGACGTCATCGAAGGGACGCTGAGGACGAACGCCTTCGCGGCATCCGCAGAGACCGCGCTCGCGTTCAAGCTCGATTCCGCCGCCATTCCCGGCCTGCCGCCGCCGGTCCCCTATCGCGAAATCTGGGTCTATTCGCCGCGCGTGGAGGGCATTCATCTGCGTGGCGGGCCGATCGCGCGCGGCGGCCTCAGATGGTCCGACCGCCGCGACGATTTCCGCACCGAAGTGCTCGGCCTCGTCAAGGCGCAGATGGTCAAGAACGCGGTCATCGTCCCGACGGGTTCCAAGGGCGGCTTCCACCCCAAGCACCTGCCCCCCAGTTCCGATCGGGAGGCCTGGCTGGCGGAGGGGATCGCCTGTTACGAGATCTTCATTTCCTCTTTGCTGTCGCTGACGGACAACCGCGTCGGCGACGACATCGTCCCGCCCGAAGACGTCGTCTGCCACGACGACCCCGATCCCTATCTGGTGGTCGCGGCCGACAAGGGGACCGCCACCTTTTCCGACATCGCCAACCGCATCAGCGTCGAGCGCGGCTTCTGGCTGGGCGACGCCTTCGCATCGGGCGGCGCCAATGGCTATGACCACAAGGCGATGGGCATCACGGCGCGCGGCGCCTGGGTCTCCGTCGAACGCCATTTCCGCGAGATGGGCATCGACGTCGGGGCGGATCCTGTTCGCGTCGTCGGCATCGGCGACATGTCGGGCGATGTCTTCGGCAACGGCATGCTCCTGTCGAAGAGCCTGAAGGTCGTTGCCGCCTTCGATCACCGGCATATCTTCATCGATCCCGATCCCGATCCGGCCAAAAGCTGGGACGAGCGCGCGCGCCTCTTCGCGCTGCCGCGTTCATCTTGGGACGATTATGACAAGGCACTGATTTCAAAGGGCGGCGGCGTCTTTCCGCGCGCGCAGAAATCCATAGAACTCAGCCCCGAAATCCGCGCGCTGCTCGACATCGACGCGGACGCGGTGCCGCCCAGCGACCTCATGCAGGCGATTCTGAAATCGCGCGCCGACCTCCTCTGGTTCGGCGGCATCGGCACTTATGTGAAGGCCGCGGGCGAGAGCGACGCCGATGTCGGCGACCGCGCGAATGACGATATTCGCGTCGAGGCTAGGCACCTGCGCGTCAAGGTGGTCGGCGAGGGCGCCAATCTGGGCATCACGCAGAAGGCGCGCATCGTCTTCGCGCGCCATGGCGGTCGCATCAACACCGACTTCATCGACAATTCCGCCGGCGTCGACTGCTCCGACAACGAGGTCAACATCAAGATCGCGCTGACCGGTCCGGTCCGCGACGAGCGTCTGGACGAAGCGGCGCGGAACACTCTTCTGGCCGACATGACGGCGGAGGTGAGCGCGCTCGTCCTGCGCGACAATGTCATGCAGACGCAGGCGCTGTCCGTCGCCGAAACCGGCGGCGCCGCGGCGCTCCCGGCGCAGCAGCGCATCATCCAGATGCTGGAATCGCGTGGACGCCTCGACCGGGTCGTGGAGGATCTGCCGTCGGACGAGGAGATCGCCCAGCGCGTCAATGTCGGCCAGGGCCTCGAACGGCCGGAACTCGCCGTCCTTCTCGCCTACGCGAAAATGGCGCTCTACGAGGCGCTGACCGCCTCCGCCGTTCCGGACGATCCGGTTCTGCAGCAGGATCTGCGGATGGCGTTTCCCGACCTCCTTGAATCGAGGTTCCCGGACGAAGTCGATCAGCATACGCTGCGGCGGGAAATCATCGCCACGAAGATCGCCAATCAGATGGTCAATCGCGGCGGCATCACATTCGCCTTCGAACTGGCCGAGGAACATGGCACGACGCTCGCCCATGTCGCCAACGCCTTCATCGCCGCGCGCGAACTTTTCGACCTGCGTGCGCTCTGGCGCGCGATCGACGCGGCAGAGATCGACGCCGGCGGGCACATCATGCTGCACGCGCGCTCGATCACCGGTCTGCGGCTGCACATGGCGGACATCATTCGGGAAACCGCGGCCGATACGCCGGCCGGCGAGACGGTTGCCACGCTACGCTCTGGTATCGAGCGGCTGTCGACGGACATCGACCGCCTGCTGCGCCCCGAACCGCGCGCCCATCTGGAGCGCGTGCGGCAGGATCTCGTCGCCGACCGTATTCCTGAAAGCCTCGCCGAACGGCTGATCGACCTGCAGGCGCTCGACGGCGCGGTCGCGACCGCGAAACTGGCGCACCGCACGGGGGGTGACGAGCGGGCGATCGCCAACGCCTACACGCTGCTCGGCGAAACCACCGGCCTCGACTGGGCGAAGGCGGCCGCCGCGCAGCTGACGCCGTCCGACCCGTGGGAGCGCCTGCTCGTCGCCGGCCTGGTACGCGATTTCGAATCCTTGAGGATCGCGCTCATCGGCGCGCTCCCCAATGTCGGAACGGACCCCGAAGCCGCCGTCTGCCAGTGGATCGAGGCGCATCCCGACGAAGTCGAGCGTCTGGCGGGGAGCGTGCTGCGCGCACGCACATCCGGCATCGCGACGACGGCCATGCTCGCCCACCTCGTCAGCCAGGCCCGCAATCTGCTGACCGCATGAACGCCCGTTTCGCGACCGGCTTACGCTGGGGTCCGTGCCGCACCGGAATGCCGGCATTCTGATCATCGCGCGACATGGGCGACCGGGGCATAGCTTGACGGAACCCCGTATCCGCAGGCAGCGTTCAGTCCGTATTCAATCCCTGTTCTTTAGGATGCGCCGATGACCCGTCCGTTTCTTATCGCCGCCGCGGCAGGCTTCGCACTCACGATCTGTCCCTGCGTCGCCGGCGCCGTTCAGGCGCAGGACCTGCCGCCGCCCGACGAGGCGGAGATCGACGCGACGCCGGTCATCGCGGCGCCCGCCGAAACGCCGGCCCCCGTTATGGAGGCGCCCGTTATGGAGGCCCCCGTTATGGAGGCCGAGGTCACACCCGTTTCCACTTCGCCGACGGACAGCGGCGTTCTCGTCAGCCCGCAGAAGCGCATTCCCCTCGATCAGTTTCGCGTGCCCCGGGCCTGCGATTCGACCGATCCCGAGGAAATCTGCGTCGTCGCCGAGGATCCCATCGAAGAAGATGTCGTGACGACGCCCGATCCCGGCGACCGCCTGCTCGACGTCGGCGCGGAGCGTAGCGCGCTTGCCGGTCTGGGGTCCAACGGCCCCGACGACTGTTCGCTCGTCGGCGCGATCGGCGCGTCCGGCTGTTCCTACAAGACCTATGACGACTGGAAACAGGAACGCGCGCTGTTGAAGGCCCGCCGCGAAGCGCCGCCCACCGACGAGTAGCATCGGGCCCTTACGAAAGGCCCTTACGAAAGCCGGCCGGCACAGGTTCCCCGCACAGGCGCGGCACCCTAAGTGTACCGCATGGCCGATGAATATCCCCGCGTTTCCGACCGCCGCCGCATCATCGACCGGCGCGGCATCGCCGCCGAACTCGACGCCAGGGACGCCACCCGCGCGGCCCTGACCGTACGGCTGAAGCGCGCCGCCGATGAGGGCGCGGCGGAACTCGGGCGCCGCATCGACGCCGCGCCAGGTCGCGGTCTTACCCATGCCAACGCGCAGGCCTTCCTGACCGACCAGATCATTCGTCTGGCGTATGACTTCGCCGTTCGCCGACTTTATCCAAATCCGAATCCGACGGCCGCCGAGCGACTGACCATTTGCGCCGTCGGTGGCTATGGCCGCCGCGAAATGGCACCATCCAGCGACGTTGATCTCCTGTTCCTGACCCCGGGCCAATTGTCGCCCTGGACCGAGCAGGTCATCGAGGCGGTGCTCTACACGCTCTGGGATCTGGGCTGGAAAGTCGGCCACGCCACGCGTTCTCTCGCGGACGTGGTGCGCATGTCGCGGGAAGATGTCACCATCCGCACCGCAATGCTGGAGGCGCGTTATCTGTGGGGCGACCAGGATCTCTACGCGGCGGCCAGCCAGCGCTTCACCAACGAGGTGACGCACGGCACCGAGCGCGATTTCATCCAGCAGAAGCTCGCCGAACGCGATGCCCGCCACGTCCGCATGGGCGGCAGCCGCTATGTCGTCGAGCCGAACGTCAAGGAGGGCAAGGGCAGCCTCCGCGATCTCCACACGCTGTTCTGGATCGGCAAATACATCTACCGCGTGCAGCGCGCGGTGGAACTTGTCGACAAGGGTGTCTTCGAGCCGGAGGAGTACCGCCAGTTCAACCGCGCAGAGAATTTCCTCTGGTCAGTACGCATCCTTCTCCACCGCCTGTCCGGCCGCGCCGAAGAGCGCCTGACTTTCGACATGCAGCGCGAACTGGCACAGCGCCTCGGCTATCGCGAACGGGCGGGGACGGCGCCGGTCGAACGCTTCATGCGGCACTATTTCCTGATCGCTAAGTCCGTCGGCGACGTGACCGGACTGTTTCTCGCGCATCTCGAAGAACAGCATGCCGCCGCGCGCCTGCGGCTGCCGTCACGGCTGAAAACCCCGAAGCGGCTGAAGGGGTTCACGCTCAGGAATGGTCAGATCGGCGTCCCGTCGGACGATTTCTTCGAGGAGGATCCCGTCCGCCTCCTGGAACTGTTCGCGCTGGCCGACCGATACGGCCACGACATCCATCCCCTCGCCATGCGGCAGGTCAGCCGCGACGCGCAGCTCATCGCCGACCATCAGGAGGATCCGCGCGCAAATCGGCTGTTTCTGCGCATATTGAGCAGTCCGCGTGATCCGGAACTCGTGCTGCGGTGGATGAACGAGGCCGGCGTCTTCGGCCGGTTCATGCCCGATTTCGGCCGCGTCGTCGCGCGCATGCAATATGACATGTACCACCATTATACCGTCGACGAGCACACGATCCGGGCCATCGGCCTCCTGTCACAGATCGAAAAGGGCGAGCTTGCCGAGGATCATCCGGTATCGACCGCGCTCATGCCCCGTCTCGCCTCGCGCGAAGTCCTCTACGTCGCCGTTCTCCTCCACGACATCGCCAAGGGCCGCGGCGGCGATCACAGCATCCTCGGCGCGGAGATCGCCGAGCGGCTCTGCCCGCGCCTGG
>JBCCAC010000069.1:0-9131 GCA_039815015.1 Pseudomonadota bacterium
ACGACGTGTCGGGTGCGATGATCGCGCTGGCACCATGCTGGAGCGGGCCGTCCGTGATGGTGTCGAACAGCGCTTTCGCCTCATCATGACCACCGACTCCAGCAAGCCCG
The DNA here is from genome assembly GCA_039815015.1 of Pseudomonadota bacterium. Lineage (GTDB taxonomy): Bacteria > Pseudomonadota > Alphaproteobacteria > Sphingomonadales > Sphingomonadaceae > Pacificimonas. Next base: position 111 of record JBCCAC010000069.1, read on the forward strand.
TCCATAAGGTCCTGGCGGTGCATGACCGTTCCTGCGGCCAGGACGAAGGCGCGACCTTCGAAGGCGTAATGCTGACTGGCGATCAGATAGGCGTCGCGCACCGTCGGCCAGGCAGCTACATGAACGGCGGACCCCTGTGCGTGCATCGCAGCGCGCGCCAGCGGCATCCAATGTTCCCAGCACATCAGGGTCGAGACCTTGCCGAAGCCGGCGCGATGGACACCGAGCGTCGAGCCGTCGCCGCGCATCCAGACCAGGCGTTCGCCGTGAGTGGGAACGAGCTTGCGCCGCACCAGCGGCCGCGCGTCCTTCCGGAAAATCCACTGGGAATTGTATAGGCTGGAGCGCACGCGCTGATGCGCGCCGATGCAGATGACGGCGTCATTGTCGTCGGCCAAAGCCTGCATGGCGGCGAACCTGGGATCGCCTTCGACGACCGCCTGTTCGAGAAGAATGCGGTGCAGTGCCTGCGTTCCGGGATGATCCCAGAGTGCGGCACCGGGCGCCTCGTCGAGCCAGATCGGGTAGCCGCCGAGCAGCGTTTCCCCGAATCCGACAAGCCGCGCGCCTTTCGCGATGGCCGCCGCTGCGGCCTCCGTCGCGCGCTCGATGCCGCGGCCGACGTCGAGGGGGACCGCGCGCGCCTGAACGAGCGCGACGGGCAGCATGGCCATCAGCGTGCCCCGCGCCTGGCGTCGAGCGACATGGTGTCGAATTCCCGAAAGGCGATCATGACGACCGTCGCGACGGCGACGCAGAAGGACGGGAAGAACAGCACCTGGCGCGACTCTTCGTTCAGAAGATAGAGGCCGAGCGGGTCGAGCAGATATTTCCAGATGGCGAGCGCGCCGATGACCAGAATGGCGGCCTGCAGCGGATAGACGATCTTTCGAAAGAGGCCGAGGATCACGAGAACCCCAATGGCGATCTGGAATATGCCCCAAGGCGTCTGGAGCGCGGCGGCGGAGACGCTACCGGCGTAATATTTTTCCGAAACGCCGATGGCGGCTTCGGGCGACGCGATCTTGATGAGGCCCCAGATGATGAGGAGCGCGCCCGTCGAGATGCGCAGGAACAGGAGGGTTGCGGCTTTCATTCGAGGTCCCCGTCTTATGAAAATCGGTCGTGCATTAGTCCCATCGTCCGCCTCCTGGCGAGGAAAGGTTACACTTGCACTTAAACCGCGAAGCCTTATGTGCACCACCATCCCACAGGCATGGGGCTACATATCCGGTGGCGGGGTCATACCCGCTTCTTCCCGTGCCGAGGTCTAACTGGAAGGAATTATCCCATGGCTGCACCCACCGTGCAGATGTCGGCGCTGCTTGAAGCCGGCACGCATTTCGGACACCAGACGCATCGCTGGAATCCGAAGATGAAACCGTACATCTTCGGCGACCGCAACAACGTCCATATCATCGACCTGTCGCAGACCGTGCCGCTGTTCCAGCGCGCGCTCGATTTCGTCGCCGCGACCACGAAGGCAGGCGGCAAGGTGCTGTTCGTCGGCACGAAGCGTCAGGCAGCCGAGCCGATCAAGGAAGCCGCGCAGCGTGCGGGCCAGCACTATGTCAATCATCGCTGGCTGGGCGGCATGCTGACGAACTGGAAGACGATTTCGGAATCGATCAAGAAGTTCAAGGAGCTGGAAGAGCAGCTGTCGGGCGAAGCGCTTGGCTTCACGAAGAAAGAGCAGCTGAAGATGACGCGCCAGCGCGACAAGTTTGAGGCAAGCCTCGGCGGTATTCGCGATATGGGCGGGCTTCCCGACCTGATGTTCGTCATCGACACGAACAAGGAGGATCTCGCCGTCAAGGAAGCGAACGTCCTCGGCATTCCGGTGATCGCAGTCCTCGATTCCAATTCCGACCCCAGCGGCATCGCATTTCCGGTTCCCGGCAATGACGACGCGTCGCGTGCCATCCGCATGTATTGCGATATGGTCGCGGACGCCTGCACGGGCGGTGCCGATGGCCGTCAGGCCGAGCTGGGCGCGGAAATGGCCGCGAAAGCCGATCCGGTGGCCGAAGCGGCGGCGGAGACCGCGCCCGCCGATAGCGCGCCGACGAAAGAGGCCGAAGCGGCCGCGCCGGCTGCCGCCTGATATCATTCGTCATCCTGGCGAAGGCCGGGCCCGTCTTTTGCGTCCGGCCTCGTAGGCGGGCGTCTGGCGATGAATCCCGGTCCGCCACCGGATGACGATTTCATTCTGAACGATGGCTTCTTTTGGAAGCGATGAAAGGACGATCGACATGGCCGAGATCACGGCACGACTTGTGAAGGACCTGCGCGACAAAACGGGCGCGGGCATGATGGACGCCAAGAAGGCGCTCAAGGAAACGGGCGGCGACTTCGAAGCGGCGATCGACTGGCTGCGTACGAAGGGGCTCGCGGCAGCGGCGAAGAAATCGTCCCGTACGGCGGCCGAAGGGCTGATCGGCGTTGCGACGGACGGCACGCACGGCGCGGCCGTCGAGGTGAATTCCGAGACCGACTTCGTGGCGAAGAACGACAAGTTCCAGGGCTTCGTCAATGAAGTGACCGAACTCGCGCTCGCCAAGCGCACGAACAACATTCAGTCGCTCAAGACCGACAAGATGGCCTCCGGCAAGACGGTAGAAGAGACCCTCACCGACAATATCGCGACGATCGGCGAGAACCAGTCGCTGCGCCGCGCGGCATCGCTCAGCGTCGGCGAAGGGGTCGTGACGCCCTATGTCCACAATCAGGCGGCACCCGGCCTCGGCAAGATCGGCGTGCTGGTCGCGCTGGAAAGCGCGGGCGACAAGGCCGAACTGGCCGCGTTCGGCAAGCAGCTGGCCATGCACATCGCCGCTGCGGCACCGCTCGCGCTCGACGAAACCGGCGTCGATGCGGACACGGTGGCGCGCGAGCGTACCATCGCCATGGAAAAGGCCAAGGAAAGCGGCAAGCCCGACAACATCGTCGAGAAGATGGTCGAAGGCACGGTGAAGAAGTTCGTCGCGGAAAACACGCTTCTCGGCCAGGTGTTCGTCATCGACGGCAAAGCCAAGGTCGGCGACGTCGTCGCCGCGAAAGCGAAGGAGCTGGGCACGCCGGTCAAGATCGCCGATTATGTCCGTTTCCAGCTGGGTGAGGGCATCGAACGCGAGGAAAGCGATTTTGCCGCCGAGGTGGCCGCTGCCGTCGGCGGATAATACCGGCATATGAATGGGATCGGGCGCCTCTTCGCTTCGACGAGGCGCCCGATCGCCCTGCTTGCTGCCCCTGACGCCCTCCTCTAAGGCTTCGCGCCATGTCCGCTGCCAGATATAAACGCATCCTCCTGAAACTCAGCGGCGAAGCGCTGATGGGGGATGGCAGGTTCGGCATCGACAGCGAGACCGTCGCGGCCATCGCCGGCGAGATCCGTCTGGCGAAGGAAGCCGGGTTCGAGCTTTGTCTCGTGGTGGGCGGCGGCAATATATTTCGCGGTCTGGCGGCGGCTGAGCAGGGCTTCGACCGGGCCAATGCCGATTATATGGGCATGCTGGCGACGGTCATGAACGCGCTCGCCGTTCAGAATGCGCTGGAGCAGCAGGGCGTGGATACCCGCGTGCAGTCGGCGATTCCGATGTCGAGCGTCTGCGAACCCTATATTCGCCGGAAGGCCGCGCGGCATATGGAAAAGGGCCGCATCGTCATGTTCGCGGCCGGCACCGGCAATCCCTATTTCACGACCGACACGGCGGCGGCGCTGCGTGCGGCCGAGATGCAGTGCGATGCCCTGTTCAAGGGCACCAGCGTCGACGGCGTCTATACCTCGGATCCGAAGAAAAACGCCGACGCGACCCGCTATGATACGCTCGGCTACGATCGCGTCCTCAGCGACAATCTGAAAGTCATGGATGCCTCGGCGGTAGCGCTTTGCCGTGACAATGATATTCCTATCGTCGTCTTCAACATCCGGGAACGCGGCAACCTCGCCCGCGTTCTGGCCGGGGACGGCGTCTCGACGACCGTTACGAACTGAACAGCAGGGAACAGCCATGTCTGCCGGATATGACAAAGCCGACATCGAACGCCGTATGGATGGCGCAATCGAGAGCCTGAAGGGCGATCTGGGCGGTCTCAGGACGGGGCGCGCATCGACGGGCCTCCTCGATCCTGTCCATGTGGAAGTCTATGGTTCCAACATGCCGCTCAATCAGGTCGCGACCGTGACGGCGCCGGAACCGCGCATGCTGGCGGTGAACGTCTGGGACAAGTCGAACGTCCAGCCGGTCGAAAAGGCGATCCGCGCCGCGGGCCTGGGTCTCAATCCGATCGTCGATGGCCAGAACATCCGGCTGCCGATTCCGGACATGACCGAAGAGCGCCGCAAGGAGCTGGCGAAGCTCTGCGCGCAATATGGCGAGAAGGCGAAAATCGCGGTCCGCAATGTGCGCCGCGACGGCATGGAAGCGCTGAAGGCTGCCGAGAAAAAGGGCGATATCAGCCAGGACGAGCAGAAGCGCGGCGAGGGCGAGGTGCAGAAAGTGACCGACGCCAAGATCGCCGAAGTCGACGAGACGGTCGGTGCCAAGGAAAAGGAAATCATGGGCCAGTGACGGCGAAGCCCGCCTCCAGCGCGGCGGGGTCGTCCCGGATCGCCGGCGCAAGTGCCGCCGATCCGCGCGTGACCGACGGTCAGGCCATACCCCGGCACGTCGCCGTCATCATGGATGGCAATGGCCGCTGGGCGAAGTCGCGGCGTCTGCCGCGCGTTGCCGGACACAAGGCTGGCATGGATGCGGTCAGGAGCGTCGTCGATGCGGCGCCGAAACTCGGGATCGAGGTGCTGACGCTCTATGCGTTCTCCTCGGAAAACTGGAAACGGCCGCAGGAGGAGGTGGGCTTTCTCTTCGGCCTGCTAAAAACGTACCTGCTGGGCGAGATCGCCGAATTGGACGCGAACGATGTCCGCGTGCAGTGCATCGGCGATTGGCGTGCTTTGCCCGCAGAGCTGGTGACGCTTTTGGAAGGCGCGATCACGCGCACCGCCAATAATCGTGGCCTCACACTCGTTCTGGCGCTGAACTATGGCAGTCGCGACGAACTGGTACGCGCGGTGCGCAAGGCGGTGGCGACGAACGGCCACGATTCCCACGCCATCGACGCGGATATGATCGACGCTGCGCTGGATACCGCGCACCTGCCAGCACCGGATCTGATCGTCAGGACGTCCGGCGAGCAACGGCTGTCGAACTTCCTCCTCTGGCAGTCGGCCTACGCCGAACTGGTCTTTACGGAGACGCTGTGGCCGGATTTCGACGGCGCCGCGCTCGCCGACGCCTGCGCGGCCTATGCCCGGCGGGAGCGCCGCTATGGCGGACTCTGACGCGACCGACGCGCTTCCCCACTCCCGGCGTGAGCGGCTGAAGATCCGCTATCAGGATCTGCTGCCGCGCGTCGTCGTCGGGGCGCTTCTTATCGCCATCGCTCTGTTCGGCGGCTGGAAGGGCGGGCTTCTCTTCAATTTCCTCATGGGCACCGCCGCGCTGCTCGTCTTCCGCGAGTGGACGCGGATGGTCGGCCATACCGAAGGCAACCGCAGGATGCTGGGGTTCATCGGCCTCGGCGCAGCTGCGGTCCTCGGCAATGAAGGGTTGGTGCTGGAAGGTTTCGGCGTGCTGCTCGTCGCCGCAGCGGGCTATTTGTTCAGCGACCGCCGCGCCGCGCTCGGCGTCCTCTACGCCGGGTTCCCCCTGGGTGCCCTCGTATGGCTTCGGTTTCAGGACGATGGCTTTGGCCTTATCGTATGGACGTTGGCGGTCGTCTGGGCGACGGACATCGGTGCCTATTTTGCCGGGCGTACCATCGGCGGCCCGAAGATCTGGCCAAGGGTCAGCCCGTCGAAGACCTGGGCGGGCCTGATCGGTGGTATGGCGGCGGCGGCGGGTGTCGGCGCGCTTGACACGGTCCTGTTCGACCTGCCGTTCAACCCGATCTATTCCGCCATGTTCGGTGCGCTTCTCGCCATCGTGGCGCAGGCGGGCGATTTTTATGAGAGCCATCTGAAGCGCAGTGCGGGCGTGAAGGATTCTGGCCATCTGCTGCCGGGGCATGGCGGCGTCATGGATCGGCTGGACGGTCTGGTGCCGGTGTCCGTCGTGGTGGCCGGATCCGTATGGCTATTGGGGGCCTGATGCGTAGCGTTTCGATATTCGGAGCCACGGGCTCCGTCGGCGTCTCCACGCTGGAACAGATCGCACATGCACCGGGGCGCTGGTCGGTGGAGGTATTGACTGCCAACCGCAACGCTGCCGCGCTTGCCGAGGCGGCGCGGGCGGCTAACGCCAAACTGGCCGTTGTCGCTGACGAGACGGCGCATGAGGAGCTGAAAGCGGCGCTTGCCGGCAGCGGAATTGAGACCGCGGCAGGCGCGGCGGCGCTCGAGGAGGCCGCACGGCGGCCGGTCGATGTGACGCTTGCCGCCATCGTCGGCGCGGCCGGGCTGATGCCGACGCTGCGCGCGGCCGAGCGGCCTGGGATCGTCGCCATCGCCAACAAGGAGGCGCTAGTCTGTGCCGGCCCGCTCGTCACGGCGGCAGCGAAGGCATCGGGCGCGCATCTGCTGCCGGTCGACAGCGAACATAACGCGATCTTCCAGGTCTTCGATTTCGATACGCCGGACAGCGTACGGCGCATCATCCTCACCGCGTCGGGCGGCCCGTTTCGCGGCTGTACGACGGAGGAGATGCGCCCCATGACACCGGAGGAGGCTGTCGCGCACCCGGTCTGGTCGATGGGCGCGAAGATCAGCGTCGATTCCGCGACGCTGATGAACAAGGGCCTTGAAATGATCGAGGCGGCGCGCCTGTTTCCCGTGCGGCCCGATCAGGTCGACGTCGTCGTGCACCCGCAGTCCATCGTTCACAGCTTCGTCGAATATGTCGACGGTTCCGTACTCGCGCAGCTCGGATCACCGGACATGAAGACGCCGATCGCCTATGCGCTTGCCTATCCCGAGCGGATCGAAACGCCTGTCGAGCGGCTTGATCTGGTGGCGGCGGGGCGACTGGATTTCGAGGCGCCCGATCCCGACCGCTTTCCCGCGCTGCGCTTGGCGCGGGCGGCCATGGAAGCGGATGGATCGGCCCCCATCGCGCTCAACGCGGCGAACGAAGTCGCCGTCGCGGCATTTCTGGATAACCGCATCGGGTTTCTTGATATCGCCGCCGTCAATGAACATGTCATGTCGCGGGTGGAGACGTGTTCGGTGACAATGTTGGACGATGTGATCGCCTGTGATGTCGAGGCGCGCCGCGTTGCGTCGGATGCGGTCGCGGACCGCCAGCGGGGCCAGCGGGGATAGCAATGCCATTCGAACAGCCGGGGATTCTTTTCACGATCCTCATGTTCATTCTGATGATCGGCCCGCTCGTCTTCGTGCACGAGATGGGCCATTATCTCATGGGCCGTCTTTTCGGCACAAAGGTCGAAAGTTTTTCCATCGGTTTCGGGCGCCAGATCGCCGGCTGGACCGATCGGCGCGGTACCGTCTGGCGCCTGAGCGCGCTGCCGCTGGGCGGTTATGTGAAATTCGCGGGCGACGCCAATGCGGCCGGAGCAGGCAGCGAAGGCCTGGACGAGATACCCGTCGCCCAGCGACATCGCTATTTCGCCTTCAAACCCATCTGGCAGCGCGCGCTGATTGTCGCGGCCGGCCCCGTCATCAACTTCCTGTTCGCCATCGTCATTTTCGCCGGATTTTTCTTCGTTGAAGGCCAGCCGGTCCTCCCTCCTGTCGTCGGTGAAGTCCTGGAGGACAGCGCGGCGGCGGATGCCGGACTTGAAGTGGGCGACCGTATCGTCCTGCTTGACGGCGATGCGGTCGACGATTTCTCCGTCGTGCAACAGACCATCGTCCAGAATCCGGGTACGCCGGTCGAATTGGGACTGATCCGGGATGGCACCCAGCGCGTTGTCACGCTGACGCCGCGCGTCGTCGAGACCGAAGATCCCTTTGGCAATGTCGCGCGCCTGGGTCGTCTTGGCGTTCTTGCCGCCGGCCAGCCGGAGGTGCGTCCGGTGGGCGCTCTGGAAAGCGTCGCGCTGGGCGTGCGCCAGACTTGGCGGACGATCGGCTCCATCACCGATGTGCTCGGTCAGCTTCTGACCGGTCGCCGATCGGTCGAGGATCTGAGCGGACCTTTGAAAATCGGCCAATTGTCGGGGCAGGTCGGCACACTGGGGCCACCGGCCTTCATCTGGCTGATGGCGTTCATTTCCATCAATCTCGGTTTCATCAATCTTTTGCCCATCCCCATGCTGGACGGGGGGCATCTGGCGCTGTTCGTGGCCGAAGCGGTGCGGGGCGGGCGGCCGCTGCCGGAGCGATTCCAGGAGATCGCCTTCATGGCTGGTTTCGTTCTCGTCATCTCTTTCATGCTGCTCGTCACCTTTAACGATCTTGCGTCTTTCGGCTTGTGGGGGCATGTGCGCGCCATGATCACCGGCTGAGCCACCTCGCTCGCCGCGGGTGATCGCGCGCCGGGGGCGCGTAGCTGAGAGTGAAATCGGGTTTGGGGTTTAGATGTCGCATTTCGATCCGACGCGGGCGCGTCCCTTGACGGCTGCGCTCCTCGGCTCCGTCGCGCTGGTGCTGGCATTGCCGGCGGTGGCGCAGGACGCGCCCGTGGCGCCGCCCGCAGATAATGCCCCGCCGCCTGCCGAAGAAGCGCCTTCGCCCGCCAACAATGCACCCGTACCCGCCACGACTGCACCGGTTTCCCCCGCATCCCCAAGCGCTGAGACGGCAGCACCCACGCCGGCGCCGATCACCAATCGCGTGGTGCGATCCATCACCATCGTCGGCAATGAGCGTCTCGAGCCCGAAACGGTGCGCTCCTACCTCGGCCTGGCCGTCGGTGATTCCTATGATCGCAACCGGCTGGACAATGCACTGAAGGCGCTGTTCGCGACCGATCTGTTCGGTGCGGATACCTTCATCCGCGACCGCAATGGCGATCTGACCGTCGAGGTGCAGGAAAATCCGGTCGTCAACCGGATCATTCT
>JBCCAC010000146.1:0-6522 GCA_039815015.1 Pseudomonadota bacterium
CCCCGTCCGGCACCGGCCGCATAGAGGCTTACACCGTCGCCCATGATCGTAATGGCCCGACCGCTGCCATCATTATCGCGCGCAACGACGACCGGCGGTTCCTGGCGCGCATGACGGCGGATCTCGACCGGCTGATGAGCCAAAACGCTGTCGGCACGACCGTTCGGGTCGAGGCCGGAACGCCTGCCAATATCGCACGCTTCACCTGATCGACTTCGGTGCAGACACGGCCTGACGGCACGAAGCGGCACGGTTCGTCGCGTTTCGACGGTCAGCCTGCCGCGCGCTTACTTTCGCGGTTCGAACGCGAACGCTTATCCTTGAATTATGCGCGGTGATGTCACCGCCACAATATTTACAGGGATACCCCCATGATCTCGCATTATGTTCTGGCTTCCGCGCTCGCCCTGACCACTTTCGCGACCACCGCTCATGCGGCAAGCGGTCTGCGCGGAGAGGTCATCATCGGCTATGACAATGCCGATATAGAACTCGACGATTTCGAGGCGTTCGATCTTAATATCGATGTCGACACGGACGGTTTTCTCTACGGTGGCCGCGTCGGCTATGACGTGCCGCTACCGTTTTCGCCGCAATTGTCAGTCGGTCTGGATGCCGAGGTGACGGATTCGACCGGCGATTTCGATTTCGGCTTCGGTGCCGTCGGCGACGAAATCGACGTCGATCTTGGCCGCGACCTCTACATTGGCGGGCGCGTCACATATGATATTCTGGACCGGCTCTTCGCGTATGGAACCGTAGGGTACACCAACCTCGAAGTTCTGACGGATTTCGAAGACGAGACGCTCGACGGCATACGGCTTGGCGCCGGACTCCAGTTCCAGCTTATCGGTTCGATCTACGTTCTTGGTGAGTATCGCTATTCGAACTATGAATCGGACGTGTCCCGCAATCAGGTCATCAGTGGCATCGGATACCGCTTCTGATTGCCAGCCGGGCGCCGGCGGCTAAGCCATCGGTCGGCGCACGCTGGAACATTCGCGAAGGCATTCCCATATCGGCGACGTATCCGTTGCTATCCTCGCCATCCGTCGTCTGTTAGGCGTACGGGTGTCAGTTTTCGGGAAGGTTCGACCGCGCCATGAAACATCGCATTCTTTACGCCCTTCTTCCCATCGGGCTTGCCGCGCTCGTTCCGACGCAGACGTCCGTACAGGCCGCGAACGACAGCGATACCTACAGGCAGCTCGACCAGCTGATGGACGTTTTCGAGCGCGTGCGCGCGAACTACGTCGAAGAGGTCAGCGACGAGCAGCTATTGGAAGGCGCGATCGACGGCATGCTCGCCAGCCTCGATCCGCATTCCTCGTTCGTCGCCGCGCGCGATTTCGATTCGCTGCGCACGCAAACGGACGGCGAATATGGCGGTCTCGGCCTGTCGGTCACCATGGAGGATGGCGTCGTCAAGGTGATCGCGCCGACCGACGACACCCCCGCCAGCCGCGCCGGCATCATGGCGGGCGACTACATCACCCATATCGATGACGAGCTGATCTACGGCCTGTCGCTGGGCGAGGCGGTCGACAAGATGAAGGGCCTGCCCGGCACGCCCATCGGCCTGACCATCGTGCGCGAGGGCGCGGACAAGCCGATCGAAGTGACGCTGGAACGCGCCATCATCGAGGTGAAACCGGTGCGCTGGGAGGTCGAGGACAATGTCGGCATCGTCCGCATCACGACCTTCAACAAACAGACCGGCGAAGCGACGCGCGATGCGATCGACGCGATTGAAAAGGCTGAAGGCGACGACCTTCTCGGCTTCATCGTCGACCTGCGCTCGAACCCCGGCGGCCTTCTCGATCAGGCCATCGAGGTTACAGATGCCTTCGTTCGCGACGGCGCCGAAATCGTTTCCCAGCGCGGCCGCGACAAGGGCGACGTGCAGCGCTATTTCGCCCGTTCCGGCGACCGGGCCGATGGCCGGCCGGTCATCGTGCTCGTCGATGCGGGCTCCGCCTCGGCATCCGAAATCGTCGCGGGCGCACTGCAGGATCATCGCCGCGGGCTGGTCATCGGCACGCAGAGTTTCGGCAAGGGATCGGTGCAGACGCTCATCCCGCTCGGGACCGATACCGCGCTCCGCCTGACGACGGCGCGCTACTATACGCCGTCCGGTCGCTCGGTTCAGGAAAAGGGCATCGAACCCGACATCACCGTGCCGCAGCTGTCCGACGAATTTCGTGCCGACCGTCGCATCGTCCGTGAAAGCGATCTGCGTCAGGTGCTGCGAAATGCCGACGTCGCCGACGATTCCTTCATCGAAGAGGATGACAAGGACAATCCCCGGTTCGCGCTGACGACCGAGGATCTGGAAGCGAGCGGCGTCGAGGACTATCAGCTGCACTATGCCATCGACATCCTGCGGCGGCAGACCGGCGCGAGCGAGCTTGCGACCGCACAGCCGAAGACCGAGGCTGACGAGACCGAGGAAACGGCGCAGGCCGATACGGCGGACGCCACGCCGGAAGGCTGACTGGGTCGGCTGGCGGGCACACGATGAACGGGGTGGACGATCAGCTGGACGATTCCAGCCACAACCCGCGCGCACCCAGCACGGCGCGCGTCGTGCTGACCGTCGCCATCGGTGCCGCCCTTTTCGTTGGCCTTGCCACCCTGTTCGCGTCGTTATTGCGGCCATTCGCACCGGCGCGCGCTGCGCTGGATCAGGAGGTAACGAAGGCCTTGCCCGAGGCGCTCGCACCAGGCCCATTAATGGCGGACCGCGCCCCGCCGATTGCGCGCCTGTCGCAGGAGGAGGCCGACGAACTCCGCGCGCAGGTCACGCCCGAACCGGACGATCCACGTCCGGCGGTGCCGGCCCGGCTGCCGGCGCCCGAACTTGCGGACGGCCCTCATCTCGCGATCATCCTTACCGAGCTGGGGCCGGACGCGGCCACATCGCGCCGTGCCATTGCCGAATTGCCGGCGGCAATCAGCTTTACCTTCAGCCCCTATGCCGGCGTTTCGCCGGATCTGGCCAAAACCGCCAAGGCCGATGGTCATGAGGTTTTCGTCTCCGTTCCCATGCAGCCGCAACGCTATCCGCGTATCAGTCCGGGTCCAGATACTCTGCTCGTCGATGCCAGCAGCGCGGACAATCTCGCACGGCTCGACAAGGCGCTGGCCGGATTTCCTCCGCTCGACGGCATCACCGGCATGATGGGTAGCGCCTTTACCCAGGATCGCGCCGCGCTCGGCCCGGTCATGGCCGCGCTCGCCGACCGCGACCTCGTCTATATCGACGCCCGCGCCTCGGCGCGCAGCGTTGCCGAAGCGGTCGCACGGAGCGCCGATGTGCCGTCCCGGTCCAACGACCGCTTCGTCGACGAACCGGCGACACGAGCCAATATCGAAACCAATCTTGCCGCGCTTATCCGCACGGCGAAACGGCGCGGTCATGCCATCGGCTATGCCCGCCCGGTACCGGCGACGATCGATGCTCTCGGCGATTTCGAAGCGCGCGCCGCGGCGGAAGGCGTAACGCTGATCGGCGCCGCGCGGCTGGCGCGCGGCCTCGACGACGAAGGCTGAGCCGAACCCGCCATGCAGGCGCTGCCGCTCTTTTTCGATCTCAGGGGCAAGCCGGTCGTTCTTGTCGGTGACGGTGAAGGCGCAGCACCGAAACGCCGTCTGCTGACCGCCGCCGGCGCCCTCGTCGTCGACACCCCCACCGACCGGACCCGCCTCGCGGTCGTCGCCATCGACGACGATCAGGAGGCTGCGGCCATGGCAGACCAGCTGCGTGGATCGGGTCATCTCGTCAATGTCGTCGACAAGCCATCGCTGTGCGATTTCAGCTTTCCCGCCATCGTCGACCGGGCGCCTGTCACAATCGCTATCGCGACGGGCGGCGCGTCGGCAACACTGTCGAAGGCGCTGCGTGAACGCTTCGAGGCGATGATCCCGGCAACGCTCGGCGAGGTCGCCGCCAGTATCCGGCGCCTGCGTCCGGCCGTGAATGCGGCCATTGCGCGACCGGCACGGCGACTGTTCTGGGACCGGCTGATGGCTCCGGGTGCGCCACTGGACCCGCTCACCGACTGCAAACACCCCGACGACGCCATTCAGTCGGCAGTTCAGTCGGCGCTCACGACGGCGCCTACACCGCCAGCGGCACGGCATGACATCTATCCGAGCAGCGGCGATCCTGACGATCTGACGTTGCGCGACCTCCGCGCCCTTTCACAGGCCGACCTGATCCTCGTCGAACGGGGCGCGCCGCCCCGTATCGTCGACCGCGGCCGCCGCGATGCCGAGCGCACGGTCTATGAAGACGATGAAAGCGTGCCCGCAAGCGGCCGGAGCGTCGTCGTGCGACGCATCTGAAGCCAGTCGCGAAACGCGGCCTTCGGCATCGGTTTCGCAATGCCGAAGCCCTGAACCGCATCGCAGCCGATCACCGCCAGCAGATCCTGTTCCGCCGGCCGCTCGACGCCTTCGGCGACCACCTGATAGCCAAGGCCGTGCGCCAGCCCGACGATGGTCTGCACGATCGTGCGCGCGCTTTCGGAATGGCCGACATCGGCGACGATCGACCGGTCGATCTTTAGCCGGTCGATGGGGAGCGACCTGAGGCGCGCAAGATTGGAATAGCCGGTACCGAAATCGTCGATCGCGACCGAAACGCCCAACCGTCTCAACCGCGTCAGTTTCGGCCCCAATATGCTTGCATCCAGCATGACCAGTGACTCGGTCATTTCCAGTTCCAGCCGCCTCGGATCGACACCGGACTCGGCGAGCGCCCGCTCGACGGTGTCGACGAATATGTCCGTTTCCAGCTGACGCATGGACACGTTGATGCTGAGGCGGCTGCCGTCACCGAGTTCTGGCAGATCCTCGATCATCGCCAAGGCTTCCGTCAGCACCCACTGCCCGATCTCGGCGATCAGACCCCTGTCCTCGGCCAGCGGGATGAAATCGCCCGGCATGACCAGCCCGCGTTCCGGGTGGTTCCAGCGGATGAGCGTCTCCGCGCCGATCACCGATCCGGTCGCAACATCGATCTGCGGTTGCAGGTGAAGCACGAACTCGCCAGCGCGCGCCGCGCCGCGCAACGCCGCGCCCAGCGCACGCGCGTTATCACCGGCGGCAGCTTCGTCGGCGCCGAGATCGTCCGAGAACAGCCGTACCCGGCTGCGACCATCCGCCTTAGCGCGGTACATGGCCTTGTCGGCGCTTTGCAGCAGGGAATCGACATCCGTTCCGTGGCGCGGGGCGTAGGCGATGCCGATGCTTGCACCGATGGCCAGCCGGTTTTCCGCGACCGAAAACGGTTCCCGCAGCGCATCCAGTATCCGTGCGGCGATGCGCTCCGCACCGGCGACGCCGCCCGCGCCCGGCAACAGAATGGTGAATTCATCGCCTGCCAGCCTGGCGAACGTCGCATTCCCGCGCCGCAGCAGCCGCATGACCCGTCCGGCAAACGCGCGCAGCAACTCGTCGCCGACCGCATGACCCAGCCGGTCGTTCACGGCCTTGAACTGATCGAGATCGATGAACAGGAGCGCGCATGGCGGCGGTGGACCACCGGCAGAAGCTGGCGCGAGTTCCGTCTCCAGCGCCGAGGTGAAATACTGCCGGTTCGGCAGGCTGGTCACGGCATCGGTCAGCGCGACATCGGCCATGCGGGCGTAGGATTTTCGCATCCGGTCGATGGCATCGTCGATCGCGCCGGTCATTTCGGGCAGCAGCAATCGCGTGCTGCGGCTGAACGTGGGCGCGCTCAGACGCTCGCCGGACGCACGTACCGTCTCTTCGACTTCCTCGATGGCGCGCTCGATGGGGGATACCATGCGCCGGACCGTCGATTTCGCGCCGACCACCATGATGAGGCCGACCGCCAGCACCGTCATGCCGATCAGCCAGGACGTCGCGCCGATGACGTGCAGGGCAAAGGTGGTGCCCGCCAGCGCGAGGACGCAGGCGACCAGCACGATCTCCAGGACCGCAAACCGGCGATCCAGTCGTCGGGACACGCTTTTGCGCAAGATGGACACCTCCAAGGGCTGCGATGGAACGGCCGCCCCTGCCGGGTCATCTCTGAATGCGTTGCCATAGAAGGATGAAGAGCCGGTTACCCGCGGGCGATATCGGCGAACGCCGGCGCGGCGAGCCATGTCGCGGCGGGGCACGCTTGCGGAACCGTCGAAACCTGTCAGAAGCGTGACCAAAAGAAGATCGGGGGAGATTTAGTATGGCGGACAGCTGCTTCTTGGCGAAGCTCGGCCACTATCTCGAACTGACCCAAGCGGAAAAACGCGACCTCACAATCCTTGAGGAGGCGCCGGAGGACTACAGCGCCGGAAGGATCCTTTTCGAGGAGGGCGAAGAGGAGGTGGATGCGCTCTACGTCGTGCAGGAGGGGCGCCTGCATGCCTCGACCCTGCTCCAGGATGGATCGCGCGCGATCTTAAAGCTGCATTTTCCGGGCGATATTGCCGGTTCCTCGAACATTCCCTTCGTTCATCCCGTGACCACGTTGACGACGATCACCCCGGCGCG
>JBCCAC010000382.1:0-2496 GCA_039815015.1 Pseudomonadota bacterium
GGGCCGGTCCATGCGCTGCGGCGACACCAGGATCCAACGGCCCGAAAGCGGGTCGAAGCGGCGATGCGGCCGTGGGCTCATGCCTGGCGCGCCAGCCAGGCGGCCGCGGCGCCGTATAGGCCGGGTTCGGGATGCGTGATGAGTTTGACCGGCAGGGATCGCATCAATTCCCTGTAGCGACCCTTCGCGCAAAACCGGTCATGGAATCCGAGAGCGCCCAGCCGCGTGCCGATGCGAAGGCCGAGACCGCCAGCGATCACGACGGGCCCGGGCCCATGCATCAGGGCCACATCGCCCGCTGCCGAGCCAAGGCACATGGCGAAGCGTTCGAGGGCCGCCGCCGCGAGCCTGACCGTTCCTTCGAGCGCGTGCGTCCACAGCGCGCGATCGTCACAGGCGGCGAGGGACGTATCTTCCGCTTCCGCCCCCAATTCCACCAACGTCTCGGCGATGGCGCGCAGTCCGGGCCCGGACACGACGCGCTCGACGGATACGCGATCATGCCGGGCGCGCAGGCGGGCCAGCAAGCGATCCCCGAACGCATCGACGGGCGCGAAGCCGGCATGGCCGCCTTCCGTTGCGATCACGTGCGTGCGTTTACCGGCACGCTGGAGCGCCGCGACGCCGAGGCCGGTTCCGGGGCCGATGACGCTGATGGTGCCATGATCGGGCAGGGGGCCATCGGGGCCGAAAAGATGCAGGAGATACTCGTCGGGAACTGAATGTACGGCATGAGCGACGGCCGCGAAGTCATTGAGAATGAGATGGTCGTCGAGGCCGAGTTGCGTGTCGAGACGTTCGGGCTCGATGATCCAGGAATTGTTGGTCATCCTGATGTCACCAGGGGTGACCGGTGCGGCCACGGCGATCGCGGCGGCGCGCGGTAGCGGGTGGCCGAGGCATTGACCGAAGGCGGTCCATGCTGCGGCCAGGCTGCCATGATCGGCGGTCGCCAATTTGGTGACATTGCCAAGCTCGATCGTTCCACTGGGCCCGGGGGCAGCGATTGCGAAGCGCGCATGCGTGCCGCCAATATCCGCAACGGCGAATGTCGTCGCGACCGCGTCAGTTCTCACAGGCCTGCGCTCGCCAACATGGCGGAGCCACCCTTTTCCGCTTGGTCCGCATGGGTACGCATCATGGCGAACAGCTCGCGGCCGAGGCCGGTCTCCGACCTCGGCGGTTCGGCGGGTGAGCGCGCGTTCCAGTCCGCGTCGGACACCGAGGCCTGCAATGTACCGCTTCGTGCGCATAGTCTGACGATGTCGCCATCGCGAAGCCGCGCGAGCGGGCCGTCGCCATGTGCCTCCGGCGATACATGAATGGCCGCGGGCACCTTTCCGGACGCGCCCGACATGCGGCCGTCGGTGACGAGCGCGACGCGCAGGCCGCGATCCTGCAACACGCCGAGCGGCGGCGTCAGCTTGTGGAGTTCGGGCATGCCGTTGGCGCGCGGGCCCTGAAACCGAACGACGACGATGGTATCGCCGGTAAATTCGCCGGCCTCGAACGCGGCGAGCACATCGTCCTGATCGGCGAAAATGCGCGCCGGTGCCTCGATGGTCCAGCGGTCTTCCTCGACGGCGGAGGTCTTCATGATGGCGCGGCCGAGATTGCCGGTCAGAAGCCGCATGCCGCCATCGGGCGCGAACGGGTCGGCGGCGGGCTTCAGAAGCGTTTCATTGCCGCTCTCCGTCGGTGCATTGCGCCAGACGAGCTCATCATCCTCGCGCGCCGGTTCCCTGGCGTAGGCGGTGAGGTCGCCGGTCCAGACCGTCATGATGTCGGCGTGAAGATGTCCCGATCCGATCAGCTCGCGAATGACGAATCCCATGCCACCGGCGGCATGGAAGCCGTTCACGTCGCCCGCGCCGTTCGGATAGACGCGCGCCAGAAGCGGCGTCGCACGCGACAGCTCGTCCATATCCTGCCAGTCGATCAGGATGCCGGCGGCGCGGGCGATCGCGGGCAGATGGATCGCGTGATTGGTCGATCCGCCCGTCGCCAGCAGTCCGACGACCGCGTTGACGATGGCCCGTTCGTCGACGCAGCGGCCGAAGGGCCGGTAGTCATCGCCGCCATGGCCGATTTCCGCGACGCGGTGAACGGCGGCGCGGGTCAGATCCTGGCGCAGCTTCCGCCCCGGATTGACGAAGGCGGCGCCAGGGACGTGCAGGCCCAGCACCTCCATCATCATCTGATTGGAATTGGCGGTCCCGTAGAAGGTGCAGGTCCCCTCGCCATGATAGGATGCGCTTTCCGCCTCAAGAAGCTCCTCACGCCCGACTTTCCCTTCGGCGAAGAGCTGCCGCACGCGTTGTTTTTCCTTGTTCGCGAGGCCGGACGGCATCGGTCCGGCGGGAACGAAGATCGATGGCAGATGCCCGAAGCGCAGGGCGGCGATCAGAAGACCGGGGACGATCTTGTCGCAAATACCGAGAAGGAGCGCCCCTTCGTACATGGCGTGACTGAGCGCGACCGAGGCGGAAAGGGCGA
>JBCCAC010000019.1:0-14159 GCA_039815015.1 Pseudomonadota bacterium
CGCGGCAAGGTAGCTATGAACCGCCTGGACGACGACCGATCCTTCGCCAACGCCGGACGCGACGCGCTTCACCGAGCCCGAGCGGACGTCTCCGACCGCGAAAAGCCCCGCCCGCGTCGTCGCATATGGACTGGCGAGGGGGTGGCCATCGGGGCACGTGCCGGTCGCAACGAAGCCGCGCTCATCCAGCGAGACGCAGCCATCGAGCCAGTCGGTGTTGGGAACTGCGCCGATCATGACGAAGATATTGCGGACCGGCATTTCGCGGCGGGATCCGTCGCGCCTGTCGGCGAAGACGGTCGTCTCCAGCATGCGCTCGCCGCGAAGTTCGGCGACTTCGGTATGGTAGTGCAGCGTGATCTTCGGAGAGGCTTCCAGCCGGTCGATCAGATAGGACGACATCGACGAGGCCAGCGAACCCGAGCGGATCAGCATGTGGACGTGCCTGGCGTGGCGGGACAGGAACACCGCCGCCTGACCCGCGCTGTTGCCACCGCCGACGACGGCAACCTCCTCGCCGCTGCAAAGGTCCGCCTCCATTGCCGTCGCGGCATAGTGGATGCCCTGACCCTCGTAAGTTTCCAGATTTTCGACATCGAGTTTCCGGTAGCGGGCGCCCGTCGCGATCACGACCGCGCGGGCGTGTACGCATTCCTCGGCGTCCGTCGAAATCCCGAACACCGGATCGTCGTTGCATTTTATGGCGGTCGCCTGCCGGGCGATCGCCAGCCGGGCGCCGAATTTCTGCGCCTGTACCTGTGCGCGGCCGGCGAGCGCCTGACCGGATATGCCGGTCGGAAAGCCGAGATAATTTTCGATTTTCGAACTCGTGCCGGCCTGTCCGCCCGGTGCCATCGCCTCCAGGACGATGGTGTTCAGCCCCTCGGACGCGGCGTAGACGGCGGTGGCGAGCCCCGACGGGCCCGCGCCGACGACGGCGACGTCCCAGACCCGCTCGCTATCGAGCGTTTCCAAGAGACCGAGCGCCCGTGCGGCCTCTGCGTTGCTGGGCGCCGAATGCGCCTCGGCGTCAGAGACGAGAACGGGCAGGTCGCCGTCGTCGAGTTCGAAGCCGGACAGGAAATCCTCGGCATCGTCCGGCTGTTTGTCGACGTCGATCAGACGGTGGGGATAGCCGTTGCGCGTCAGAAAGCGCTGCAGGCGCAGCGTGTCGGCCCCGTTCGCGCGGCCGATCAGCACCGCCGCGCCCTGGCCGTGCCCGATCAGGCCGACGCGCCGCAGGATGAACGCGCGCATGATGATCTCGCCAATGTCGGGCTCGCCCACCATCATCTTGCGGAAATTGTCACGCGGGATGCGAAGAAAGACGCTGTCCTCACCCGCGCGGCCGCTGACGAGGATTTCGCGGTCGTTGAACAGATCGAGTTAGCCGGTGAACTGGTGCGTGCGATGGGTCGTGAAGACATTGGCTTCGCCGTCGGTGCGAATGTCGAATATCTCGACCGACCCGCGTTTCACGACGAAGAAATCGACGCTGCGCTCGCCCCGTTCGAACAGCATGTCGCCCTTGGCGCACTCGATCTGTTCGCCGTATCGGCACAATCGTTCCAGCTGTTCCGATTCCAGCTTCGGAAATGTCTGTGCCTCCCGGGCATAGGGATCATCAGCAGCCAGTGCCGCGTTATCGGAGGATGGGGGTTGGGCGTCGCTCATGAATACCGGATTACGCGATCCGTCACGACTTGGCGAGAGGCCGGCAACCTCTTCATGTTGACACGCCGAACCACGAATTTCATGGGAGACACACGCTTTGAAACGGCCCCGTAGCTCAGCTGGATAGAGCGCCAGACTTCTAATCTGGATGTCGCAGGTTCGAATCCTGCCGGGGTCGCCATGCGCGCTCCTGTCTCTTCACAAGTCTCGGCCCAGCGCCTATTTCGCAGATGTGCGACGACATCCGGGAGTTCGGTCATGCCGCGTCATCAGGAGGTGAGAAACCTTCCCTACACCCCGCATCAGATGTTCGACCTTGTGGCGGACGTCGGCCGTTATGGCGAGTTTCTGCCGTGGGTGGTCGCGACGCGCATCCGTTCCAAAACAGATCGGGAACTGGTCGCCGACATGATCGTCGGTTTCAAGATGATCCGCGAGACCTTCACGAGCAGGGTGTTGCTGGAGCGGCCGCATCATTTGCATGTCGATTATCTGGACGGGCCGCTGAAATATCTGAAGAACGACTGGCGGTTCGAGGCGGACGGGCAGGGCGGCACCGACGTTCATTTCTGCGTCGATTTCGAATTCCGGCAGAAGCTGTTCGAGCGGTTGGCCGGCACCTTCTTCCACGAAGCCTTTCGCCGGATGGTCGCTGCCTTCGAGCGCCGCGCCGCCGATGTCTACGGCGCGCCGTCGCCGGCCGAGGCCGCACCGCCCGGCAATAAGAGCTCCAGCGCACAGCGCACCGCCTGAAGCCGGATCGCCGTTCGCCCCTCGTCGGGGAACCGCTTCGTGTCCGCGACAACATCGTCCGGATCGCCGCCCTTGATGGCGCGCGCGAAAACCACCGTCCCGACCGGCTTTTGAGGCGAACCGCCACCTGGGCCGGCGACGCCCGTAATGGCGACCGCGACGTCGGCGTGACTGTGATCGAGCGTGCCGCGCGCCATCGCCCAGGCCGTGGCGACTGAGACGGCACCGAACGTGTCGATCACGTCGCTATGCACGCCGAGAAGCTCCTGCTTGGCGGCGTTCGAATAAGTCACGAAGCCGCGGCCCAGCATGTGTGAGGAACCAGGGATTTCGGTCAATATGCCGGATACCAGGCCACCCGTGCAGCTTTCCGCCAGGGCCACCAGACGCCCGGCCGCCCGATTTTCGCGTACGACCTGTTCGGCCAGCGCGGTCAGATCGTCGGGAAACAGCGCCATCGTCAAATCCTGATCGTCGCCACGGCGCTTGCCGCGATGCCCTCGTTCCGGCCGGTAAAACCCAGCCGCTCCGTCGTCGTCGCCTTGACGCTAATTCGCGTCTCTTCCAGCAGCAAGATGTCCGAAAGTCGCGCGCGCATGGCGGTGCGGTGCGGGCCGATCTTCGGCGCCTCGCATATCAGTGTCACGTCAACATTTTCGATGTGCCCGCCGGCGGCGATGACGAGGTCGCGCGCGTGCGCCAGAAACAGGTGTGATGCCGCACCCTTCCATTTGGGATCGCTGGGCGGGAAGTGATCGCCGATATCGCCCATCGCGACGGCGCCGAGGAGCGCGTCCGTCAGCGCATGCAGGCCGACATCGGCATCGCTGTGTCCGGACAGGCTGGCGGTATGCGGGAGCTTCACGCCGCACAGCCACACATGGTCGCCGATCGCGAAGCGATGAACGTCGTAACCGAAGCCCGTCCGTGTACCGCGCGCGCCGACGAGCGCTTCGGCCCTTGCCATATCGTCCGCATGTGTGAGCTTGAAGAGCGCCTCGGCGCCCGGGACCAATGCCACATCCATGCCGGCGGCGCGGGCGACCTCCGCATCGTCGGTCGCGCCCTCGGCAGCGGCGCGGTGCGCCATGAGCAGCGGTGCGAACCGGAACGCCTGCGGCGTCTGCACGCGGTAAAGGTCGTCACGCGGCACGTTCGCTTCGATGACATCCCGGCCGCGGCGCAGGCTGTCGACGACGGGAAGCGCAGGGACGGCACCGTCATGGGTTTCCAGCGCCGTCAGCAGCCGGTCGATGACGGCATCGTCGATGAACGGCCGCGCGGCATCGTGCACGAGAACATGGTCTGCCTCGCCGATCGCCTCCAGACCGGCCCTGACCGATCCCTGACGGGTCGCGGCGCCGTCGATGCTGGCCCCTATGTAGAGGCCCTGGACCGCACGATCATGTTCGGCCCGCCAGTCCGGATGGATGACGACGCGCACCTCATCGATATCCGGATGTGCCGCGAGCCGTTCGGCGGACCAGCGCAGGACGGGCTGTGCGCCTAGATTGAGATATTGTTTGGGGGTCTCGCCGCCCAGTCGCACGCCCTTGCCGGCGGCGACGATCAGCGCGACCGTTCGTCCGGAACGGGTCATGCGGCGACGCTCTAGCCGCCTCAGCGCTTGCCGAACAGCCCTGCGAACCGATATGAAAGGATGCCCGAAATTTATGCAAGAGATACGCGTGCCTGAACTTCAGCCTATTCACATCGGTCCGGTGACGATCGACGCGCCGGTGATCCTTGCGCCGATGACCGGCGTGACCGACGGTCCGTTCCGGAAGCTCGTGAAGCGTTACGGCGCCGGCCTTACCGTGACGGAAATGCTGGCGAGCCAGGCAGCCGTGCGCGAGACCAAGCGGTCGCTGCAACAGGTGGCGTGGGACCCGATCGAGGACCCCGTTTCCATGCAGCTCGCCGGCTGTGACCCCGATATCATGGGTGAGGCGGCCAGGCTGAACGAACAGCGCGGCGCGGCGATCATCGATATCAACATGGGCTGTCCCGTGAAGAAAATCGTCAACGGCCATGCCGGCTCGGCCCTGATGCGGCAGCCGGATCTGGCGGCGCGGCTGATCGAGGCGACCGTGAAGGCGGTCGATCTGCCGGTCACGCTGAAAATGCGCATGGGCTGGGATCACAACGACCTCAACGCGCCGCAACTGGCCGCGAAGGCCGAGTCGCTCGGCGTCCGAATGATTACCGTCCACGGTCGCACCCGCTGCCAGATGTACAAGGGCACCGCCGACTGGGCCTTCGTCAGAAAGGTCAAGCAGGCGACCAGGCTGCCCGTCGTCGTCAATGGCGATATCTGTTCCATCGAGAACGCCCGTGCAGCGCTCGATCAGTCGGGCGCCGACGCGGTGATGATCGGGCGCGGCTGCTACGGAAAGCCTTGGCTATTGGCGCAGGTCATGGCGGCGCTGACGGGACGGCCGATCCCGGCCACGCCGTCCATCGATGCGCAATATGATTTGATCACAGAGCATTATGAGCTCGTTCTCGACCAGTATGGCGAGGTGAACGGCGTCAATATGTTCCGCAAGCATATGGGCTGGTACACGAAGGGGCTGCACGGCTCGGCCGAGTTCCGCAATCGCGTCAATCAGGAAGCATCATCGGCGAATGTGAAGACGATGCTGGCGGATTTCTATGCCCAGGCTGCCGATTATGCCGCCGATCAGACGCCGTCGCCCGCGATCGCGGCATGAAGCCGCTCTCGTCCCTGCGCTTTCGCCGGCGCACGCTTCCGGCGCCGGCGGAAGTTCTGAATGCGATGCGCGTGCCCGTCGTCCTGACCGACCGGTCCGGCCATCCATTACAGGCCAATCCGTCGGCGGAGATGCTGTTCGGGCGATCGGAGGACGCACTGGCGGCAAAGGGCTGGGACGGGCTGTTGCCGCCGGACAGTCCGCTGCGCACCCTGCTGCATGAGGCGGCCGACAAAGCCGAAGAGATTTCGGCATTCGATGTCGACATCATATTCGTCGGCGGCGCATCGGCGGTGGCGGACATATTGATCGCGCCGGTCGCGGGAGAGGGCGGTCATATGACGCTTGCCCTGCAACAGCGCAGCGTCGCCGCCTTCGTCGACCGGCAGATCGATCATCGCGGTTCCGCCCGTTCGGCAAGCGCTCTGGCGGCGATGCTGGCGCACGAAATCAAGAATCCGCTGAGCGGCATCCGCGGCGCAGCCCAGCTGCTGGGCGATGCGTCACCGGATATGGACAATCGCGAGGAACTGTCGAAGCTTATCGTCAGCGAAGTCGACCGCGTGGACGCGCTGATCGGCCGGCTCGAGCGTTTTACCGATCCACGGCCGCCGGCACTGGGGACGGAGAATATTCACGCGGTACTCGGCCATGTCTGCGAACTCGCGCGCGCTGATGGTGCAGTCATCAAGGAGCGCTACGATCCGTCACTGCCTCAGATCGCGGCCGATCGCGACGCCCTGGTCCAGCTGTTCCTTAATCTGATTAAGAACGCGCGGGAGGCGATTGGTAAGGAAGGAATAATTACGATTACAACCGCGTTCCGGCACGGCCTGAAAATCGCGCGCCCCGGCGGTGGCGGCCGTGTACGCCTGCCGATCGAGATCTGCGTCATCGACGATGGTCCCGGGCCGCCGGATGCGATCGTCGACCATATGTTCGACGCGTTCGTTTCCTCGAAACGCGGCATTGGCGGTCTGGGGCTTGCCCTGGTGGCGAAGATCGCCGCCGACCATTCCGGACATGTCGACTTCCAGCGTGACGAGCAGGCGAGGCTGACGATCTTTCGCGTGCTGCTGCCGATGGTGACCTCCGATGGGTGAAGTGATCGTCGCCGATGACGATACCGCCATCCGGACCGTCGTCAGACAGGCGTTGCAACGTGATGGTCACGAGGTTCGTACGACCGATAGCCTCGCAGGGCTGTCACGCCTGGTCGACGACGGGTTCGGCGATGTCGTCATTACGGATGTCGGCCTGCCGGACGGGGACGGGCTGGACGGGCTGCCCGCGCTCGTCGGGCGCCGCCCACGCCTTCCGGTCATCGTCATCAGCGCGCAGAACACGCTGGCGACGGCGGTCCGCGCCACGGAACAAGGCGCTTATGAATATCTACCAAAGCCATTCGATCTGAACGAGCTATCGTCCGTCGTTTCCGGTGCACTTGAGGATACGGGCACGCCGGATAATGCCAGCGAACCCCCGACCGACGATCTGCCGCTGATCGGGCGCAGCACCGCGATGCAGGACGTCTATCGGCTGATCGCACGCGTCGTGCCGACCGAACTGACCGTCATGGTGCTGGGTGAATCCGGGACGGGGAAGGAACTGGTCGCGCGCGCCGTCCACGATCTCGGGCCGCGGCACACCGGGCCGTTCGTGGCCATCAACATGGCGGCGATCCCGCGCGAGCTGGTCGAAACCGAACTGTTCGGCCATGAACGCGGCGCGTTTACCGGCGCTCAGGCGCGCGGCGTCGGGCGCTTCGAACAGGCGCAGGGCGGCACGCTGTTTCTGGACGAGATCGGCGATATGCCGATGGAGGCGCAGACGCGTCTGCTGCGGGTGCTGCAGTCGGGTGAGTTCACGACGGTCGGCGGCACCCGGTCCATTCGCGCCGACGTCCGCATCATCTGCGCGACACATCAGGATCTGCACGGTGCGATCGGCCGGGGCGAGTTTCGCGAGGACCTCTATTACCGCCTGAATGTCGTACCCATCACGCTGCCGCCATTGCGGGCGCGCCGCGACGATATCGCCGAACTGTCCCGGCATTTCTTTCAGCTGGCGGAGGCGGAAGGCCTGCCGCGCAAGACCCTGGCGCCGGATGCGATCGCCGCGCTCGAAGCGCACGACTGGCCGGGCAATGTGCGCGAGCTGCAGAACATCATCAGACGACTGGCCGCATTGTCGCGCGAAGATGTGGTCACGCCCGCCGGCGTCGCCGAAGCGATCGGGGACCCTCAGGTGGCCGCCACGGCCCAAGGCGGCGATCTGGCGCTGATGGTCGAGGCGGAAGCCGCGCGGGTACTTGCCAACGGCACGGTCGACGCGGACGGTCTTTACGAGGCGATCATGCGCAGGGTCGAGCCGCCGATCCTGGCGGCCGCCTTGGCCGAAACGGCCGGCAATCAGATCAAGGCGGCCGCGCTCCTCGGCATAAACCGCAATACGCTGCGTGCACGGCTGGAAAATCGCGGTATCGACGCGACCGACTTTCGCCGGCGCTCTTCCGGTTGATTGCCGCTTATCGTTTTACCGCTTACCATTTCACCGTGTTGCCGGCATGTTGGGCTGACCGTTGGACGCCGAAACGCCGCCATCGACCGCCAGATTCTGCCCGGTGACGAAGCGGGCGTCGTCCGATGCCAGAAACAGCACGGGTCCGGCGATGTCGTCGGGTTCTGCGACACGGCCGAGCGGGATGCGGTCGAGGAACCGGTCGACCACGGCCTTTTGCTGCATCATCCCTTCCGACATGTCCGAGCGGGTCAGGCTGGGGCAGACCGCATTGACGCGCACGCCGCGATGGCCGAGCTCCAGGGCAAGGCTGCGGGTCAGATTGCTGACCGCGCCCTTCGACGCATTGTAGATCGACAATTCCCAGTCGCCGCGAATCCCCGACACGCTGGAGATGTTGACGATCGACCCGCCACGCCTTTCCAGATGAGGCACGGCGGCGCGGCTTAAGTAGAGGACGCCCTTCACGTTGATCGCCAGTACGCGGTCGATATCGTCGTCGCTGGCATCCTCGATCGGTCCGAACGTCGCGACCCCGGCATTGTTGACGAGACAGTCCAGCGCGCCGAAGCGTTCGACCGTTTCAGCGATCATGCGCTCGCACAGTTTCGCATCCGATACATCGCCCTCGACGATCAGGGTGCGGTCTGTATCGAGGTCGTCGGCCACGCGGTCGAGCGCCGCGCGTGTACGGCTGTTCAGGACGACATTGGCACCCTCGGCCGCGAACCGCCTGGCAATCCCTTCGCCAATACCGCTGGAAGAGCCGGTGACGATGACGGTTTTGCCGGAAAAGCGCATGGATGGTCCTTCACAGATCAGGAATGGGAGTCCGGACGAGAACGTGCCGGTTCGCGAGACGCTCCATCGCTCTCTTGCCAGTCTAGAGGGCACTCACTAGGTCATCCGGCTGAAACACCAGAACCCAGAGGGGACCTAAGGAATGAGCGACGTCGCTGAACGCGTGAAGAAGATCGTGGTCGAACATCTCGGCGTAGAGCCCGAGAAAGTGACCGAAGAGGCGAGCTTCATCGACGATCTGGGCGCAGACAGTCTCGATACGGTCGAACTCGTCATGGCATTCGAAGAAGAGTTCGGCGTCGAAATTCCCGACGATGCCGCCGAAAAAATCCTGACGGTCAAGGACGCGATCGTCTATATCAAGGAACATGACGGCGACGCCTGAGCATACAATTGCCGAACGCATGACCCGGTCGTGAAAAGGGCGGTCCTTCCGGGGTTGGGAAGGGCCGCCCTTTGCTTGTCGTTTCGTTCCTAGGAGGTCTTGAATGCGCCGCGTCGTGGTTACCGGACTTGGTCTTGTCACGCCCTTGGGCGGAGACGTCGAGACAAGCTGGCGCAACATTCTGGCGTCGAAATCCGGCGCCGGACAGATCCAGCGCTTCGATACCGAAGGGCAGGCCTGCACCATCGCGTGCGAGGTGCCGATGGATGGCGGACCTGATTCCTTCGACCTTTCGAAGCGCGTCGATCACAAGATCCAGCGGCAGGTCGACCTGTTCATCCAGTTCGGCATCGACGCCGCCGGGCAGGCGCTGGAAGAGGCGGGGCTGACCGACCTTGATGACGAAACCCGCACGCGTGCGGGCTGTTCGATCGGGTCCGGCATCGGTGGCCTGCCCGGGATCGAGAAGGAATCCATCGTCCTTCACGAACGCGGGCCGCGCCGCGTCAGCCCGCACTTCGTGCATGGCCGGCTGATCAATCTCGTTTCCGGCCAGGTCAGCATCAAATATGGCCTGCATGGCCCCAATCACGCCGTCGTGACGGCCTGCTCCACAGGGGCGCATTCGATCGGCGATGCGGCGCGCATGATCGCGCTCGACGATGCCGACATCATGGTCGCGGGCGGCGCGGAAAGCGCCATCTGTCCGCTCGGCATTGCGGGCTTCGCGCAGGCAAAGGCACTGTCGACGCGCAACGACGATCCCGAAGCCGCCAGCCGCCCCTATGACGAGGGCCGCGACGGTTTCGTCATGGGCGAGGGGGCCGGCATCGTCGTGCTGGAAGAGATGGAGCGCGCGAAAAAGCGCGGCGCGACCATTTACGGCGAAGTGATCGGCTATGGCCTGACCGGCGATGCCTATCATACGACCGCGCCGCATCCCGAGGGCCTTGGCGGCTATCGGTCGATGGAAATGGCGCTGAAGCGGGCAGGGCTCGGCCCCGATGCCATCGACTATATTAATGCGCACGGCACCTCCACGCCGCTGGGCGACGAGATCGAATTGAACGCGGTACGCCGGCTGTTCGGCAGTGCGCTCGACAGCGTGTCCATGTCGTCGACCAAAAGCGCGATTGGCCATCTTCTGGGCGGTGCGGGCGCGGTGGAATCGATCTTCTGCCTGCTTGCCATGCGCGATCAGGTCGCGCCGCCGACAATCAATCTCGAAAATCCGAGCGAAGGCTGTCTGGGCGTCGACCTAGTGCCGCTGCAACCCAAGGAGCGCAAGATCGAGGCGGTTCTGAACAACAGCTTCGGCTTTGGCGGGACCAATGCGTCTCTGATCATGCGCCGCCTGTAGGCGAGGCGGAGAGGGCAGGGGCCATGTTGCGACGCGCCGGCCTTCTCCTCATCACGGTGGTCGCCATCGCCGGCGTCGTCCTGTTCCTGCAATTTCGCCAGGATTGGGATGCGAGCGGCCCGCTGTCCGAAGCAAGAAACGTCGTCATTCCCTCGGGCAGTTCGCAGACCGCAGCCGCGCGTCTGCTGGAAGAACAGGGCGTTCTGGCGGATGCCGCGCGCTTCAAGCTGATGGCGCGGCTGTTCGGCAACGAAGCGCCCATTCGTGCCGGCGAATTCATGTTTCCCGCCGGCGTTTCCGCCGCGGATGTGCTGTACATTCTGCAAAACGCGCAGCCCGTGCAGCGGCAGATCACGATCCCGGAAGGATTACCCGCCGTCCTCGTACATGAGCGGATCATGGCGGCCGATCATCTGACCGGCGAAATACCCGTGCCGGACGAAGGCTCGGTCTTGCCGCAGACCTATAATTACGAACGTGACGAACCGAGAACCGCCGTTCTGGCGCGGATGCAGACGGCCATGTCGGAAACGCTCGCCGAACTCTGGGCCGCGCGTTCTGATGACATCGCCGTTGCGACACCCGAAGAGGCCATCATCCTGGCCTCCATCGTCGAAAAGGAAACCGGCACCCCGGAAGAACGGCCAATGGTTGCAGGTGTTTATTCCAACCGGCTACGACAAGGCATCAAGCTGCAGGCGGATCCGACGATCTTCTATCTGAAGACGCGTGGCAGGCCGCTGGGCCGCCGTATCCTGCGGTCCGAAATCGAAGCCGTGAACGGATACAATACCTATTCGATGGTCGGTCTGCCTGCCGGGCCGATCACGAACCCCGGCCGCGCATCCATCGCCGCCGTACTCAATCCGGCCGAGACCGATGCGCTGTTTTTCGTCGCCGATGGCACGGGCGGGCATGCGTTTGCCAACACGCTCGCCGAGCATAATCGAAACGTTCGCAACTGGTACGAGATCCGCCGGGAACGCGGCGAGATGAAGTAGACTTAAAGCTCGACCCGCCGGCAGCCGGAGATGGGCGCCGCATGATCCGGACGCAGACGCGCGACAACGTCGGCCAAGGGTTCGATCAATGTGGTCATCCAATGCGCGTTGGCATGCAGAAGATTGTCGCGGTCCGCCATGATACCGACATGGCCGGGAAAGAAGACCAGGTCGCCACGGTCAAGATCGGCTTCGGCGATCTCCGTCCCCGCGCGCGCCAGTTGCATGTCGCTATCGCGCGGCAGCTCGATGTCCAATGCGCCGAACACCATCTGCACCAGACCGGAGCAATCGATCCCCTCGCGCCGCCGACCGCCCCAGACGTAGGGCGCGCCGATGAATGTGCGCGCCAGCGAGACCGGGTCACGCTCGTCACTCGTTAGCGGACGCAGATGGGTGACGGGAACGAAGCCGCCGCCGCAGCGCCGAACGAACCGGCCTTCTTCCCCATCAATGGCAAGTTCGGACCCGAGCGGCAGCCGGCCCATAAGCGGGGATTTGATGTCAGGATCGCGAAAGCAGAGCGCGGTCGGTGCCGTGACCCGGCGTCGCGGCTCGTTCTCGTCCAGCACCAACGAGCGATCAGGGACATAGCCGACATAATGATCGCGCGCGGCATAACCCCAGGCCCAGCTACCGTCGCGGTCGAGAACGTGAAATGCCTCACCGGGCAGAAGCTCGCTGACCGCGACGGCCGACGGGTCGGGTCTGGCGCACATGGTCTCGCAGGCGAAACCACCTAAATGAAACGGGACCGGCTCGGCAAAACGATCCGCCTCTACGCGACCTTCCAGAACGATGTCGGCAATGTCCGCGCGATAGGCGTGGATACGCGGATCGAGATCGTTCTGGTCGGCGTGCGGGGTCATCCCGCGCCGCGCTAATGCGCAGGCGAGCGGGCGTCCACCTCAGACGTCGCAGTGCGGGTACCGAACCCGTGCGCGATCAGATCTTCGAAGGCCTGCAAAAAGTCCTGCCCGGCTTCCGTCCGCTCGACGAAAATGTTCCTCAGGTCGCTCTCGTCTTTCTGACGGCGTATATAGCCGTGCGCACCGAGCGTATTCAGCGCGCGCGTAATCACCGGCTTCGAAACGCTGAGGCGGGCAGCGAGGCCGCGGACAGTATGTGGTCCGGGTTCCAGATAGACGAGCAGCAGTAGCGCCATCTGTCTGTTGGTAAGATCGGGTCTTGCCGACTGCACGTAACCGATAAGTGTTTCCATCCACTCGGCAAGTGGCCCATCGGATCGGTCCGTTCGACCGGAAAAATCATTACTCATGTTACGGCCCCGTGCTAAATCAATATGCCCGATGGTCACAATTGATTAGGAATCCCTAACAGATTGTTTCACTCTATGCTTAATTCATGTCTATCCGTTTACCTCAAATCGCGACCGGATCATCGCAAAGGCGGCTCTCAGACCGAGGGCTTCGCCGCCGCGCGGCCGTCCGGCCCGATTGCCCGGCGACCATGCAAACGTGTCGAGATGCGCCCAAGGGACATCCGCATCGACGAAGCGAGACAGATAAAGGCCGGCGGTGATGGCGCCCGCGAAACCGCCCGATGCCGCATTCGACATGTCGGCAATGTCGGATTTCAACATCTCCATATAGCCCGGCCATAGCGGCAGCTCCCAGACCGGATCGCCCACCATGCGGCCCGCGGCGACGTAATCCGCCGCCAGCGCTTCGTCATTTGCCATCAGGGCCGGCAGGTCTGGCCCGAGCGCGACGCGGGCGGCGCCGGTCAGCGTCGCGAAATCGAGAAGCAGATCCGGTTCTTCCTCGCAGGCGAGGGACAGCGCATCGCAGAGGATCAGCCGTCCCTCGGCATCGGTATTGTGGATCTCGACCGAAAGCCCCTTGCGCGTCGCCATGACATCGCCCGGGCGCATGGCATTGCCGGCAACGCTGTTTTCGACGGCCGCCACAAGCAGCGTCAGGCGCACGGGAAGCCTGGCACTCATGACGAGGCTTGCCAGCGCGATGGCATGCGCCGCGCCGCCCATGTCCTTTTTCATGAGCCGCATGCCCGCAGCGCCCTTGATATCGAGACCGCCGGAATCGAAGCAGACACCCTTGCCGACGATGGTCAGTTTCGGTGCTGCCTTGTCGCCCCAATCCATGCGGATCAGACGGGGTTCGCGGCCCTTCGCAGCGGCGCGGCCGACAGTGTGGATGGCGGGAAAGTTTTCCGACAGCAGCGCTTCGCCGGTCACCGTTGTCACGATGCCGTCGCTGGTGGCGGCGATGTCTCTGACCGCCATTTCCAGGTCGGCAGGCCCCATGTCCTCTGCCGGCGTGTTCACGAGGTCGCGCACGAGCGCCTGTGCCCGCACCTGCGCCATGACATCTTTCACCATGGCCTCGTCTTCGACGAGAAGCGTACGCGCCGCTGCCGGATCATCGTTCAAATAACGATCGAATCTATATTGCCCGAGCGTCCAGCCGATCGCGTCCGCCGGCATCGCCCCGCTTTCGATGCGATAGGCGCCGGGCGGAAGACGGCCGGGCAGGCCGGCCAGGCGCCAGATGTCCGCACCAGCGTCTTTGTCTTTCGCCGCTAGAACGCCGACGACGACGCGCCAGTCCCCGGCGTCCTGTCCCGGCAGGATCGCATGACTGCCCGCCTTCCCAGTAAACTGAACGGCCTCGACGGTGCTGCGGGCGCGGGGCGATAACTCAGCCGCCCAATCCTCGAATGCGTCCGAGGTGATGAGATGAATGGTCCGGTGAGGACGGCCATCGTCGACCGCAAGTGTATCGTCAGGTATCGGCATGGCGCCGAAAGCTATGGGCCTGTCGCCTTAAAGGCAATCGTTCCGCGTGACGCAGACCGCGCCCACCAGCGCCTTCGCCTTGCGAGCCCATCGCCGACCGCGTATGGCCGCACATAGATGCGGTACGGGCCGACAGGACTATCGCAGCCCCAATTCACTTCCGATTTCAAAA